>JAFZGH010000135.1 GCA_017555465.1 Akkermansia sp.
CCTTCTCTGTCTGCTCCCCAGAATGTGCTGTCACCCAGCGATTTGTATTTGCTTCGGCTTTCTTTTTTCTCAATGGGACAGACGGAGGTGTCGTGCCACATTTTATAAAAATCGGGCAGGGGTTGCCCCTGGATGCACATGAGACGGCGGTCGCCCTTGGATGTCTTTTCGTTTTCAAAGATACCTCTGTACTGGATATCGTTGAGCCCTTCGGGCGGAAGACAGCTCATGACGGCGGCATCGAGGCGGTGGTGCAGGTTGTTGGAGCGGTCCTTCCTGTATTCTGACCAGAGCCAGCTGCGGCGTGCCGCAGCGGTGTAGACACCGCAGGGATTGCCGATGCGCTGGCGGATCTGCTCCTCGTCTCCGTTGATATCGAGCCAGGCAATGAGCGATGCTCTCAGCTCGCGCGCGAGCTGGGCAGTGCGGGTGATGTTGTTGAAATCGGGGAATTCTGAAGAATCGTCGGTGAAATGTTGCCGCTTCTTGTCATTCCAGCCGAAGTCTTTGATGGTTTTAAGGGTTGCTTCCCAGCTCTGCCAGCCGGGGAGGTGTGCAGCGGCGGCTTCCACTGGGGTGCGGTCGCTCATGGCGGCGTTTGTCTTGCGGGTGGTGAGCACCAGGTTTTCAGCCATGTAGAGGCCGCCGCGGGCATCGGGGTAGATGTGCGCCAGTTCCAGCTCACCGGAGAAGAGGTCGGAGGGCTTCAGCTCCTGCCCGGTAAAAGGGCAGGTGGCGGGTTTATCGGGGGAGCCGCCTTGTTCCTCGAAGAGACGCATGCGCATGAAATCGGCATTGCTGGCATTAGTCCTATTGTAGGCTTCTGCATGCTTGATGCGGCGTTCGCGGTTAGCTTTCTGCTCCTTTTCCTTTTTCGCGGCATCATCTTTATTGGTTGCGGCGTCCTTGATGGTTTCGATAACGCAATAATCGGGAACCAGCTTTTCGATTTGATGAGACTCTTTCAAATCGCGGAAGATGCGCTGGAGTACCCCCTGGGTGACGAGTTCTACCTTGATATGAGGCTGTTCGCCGTTGGCGCCGGGAATGGTACGAGCCTTTCGATAGCCGAGTAATGCTTCCACCTGGGGATAGCTGCCGCTTTCGGCGGGCATGCTCTTGCGGTAGTCGTACAAGCCGGATTCCTGCTTCCATTGTTCCATGGAGTCGGGGGCAAAGCAGGTGCTGCCCTGTGTGGCAGCTTCGTACATCTGCTGGGCGGCTGCGGCAGACATGGAGGCTCGCCCCTTGCGGGCAATTATGGTGGGGACAACGATGTTTTTGAGCTGCTCAAACTGTTCGTTGTTCCAGTCGCTCTTTTTGGGGAGGGTGTAGTTCTCTGCTTTGAGGGCAGCTTCGAATGCCTTTTTGGCTTCGCTCCACTTGGTGATGCCGCTTTCGATGGCGGTGAATAGGGAGGCCGATGCCTGCTCCGGCAATTTTACCTTGCCCAGGGGGATTTTGTTGATGGTGAGTTCGAATTTGCGAACGGAGAGGAAATCAACCAGTGCCCAGCGACGGTAAGCCGTTTCGCCTGCAGTGCAGCATTTCGCCGGGGACAATCCCAGCCAGTGGCAGTAGGGGCAGTTCTTGACCTTGCGCTCAAAAATCTGCTTTGCTTCATCCGGGGTTTTACGGTTGTAGAGGAAGATGGCTTTCTTCTTGTTGGCGGGGGTGTCATTGGGACAGAAAAGCGTAGCGGTAAAACCATCGGCATCATCGATGAGGTCACGGTGGCGGGATATGATGGTTTCCAGATGGCTGCGCACATGGGCGCGCGGGTAG
>JAFZGH010000136.1 GCA_017555465.1 Akkermansia sp.
AAGGCCAAGGAAAAGGCAGAGAACCTGGAGCTTTCCAAAGACCGTTTCGTGGTGAACCGCGAGCTGGGCGGCTTCTCCATTGATGATGGCGAGCCTACCCGCCACCCCGCCGGGCTTACCGGCCGCACGCTTGATGTGAATTGCCATATCATGCACGGCATCAAGACCCGCCTGCAGAATTCCCTGCTTTGCGTGCGTCAGGTGCCGCTGGAGGTGGAGGACCTGGTGTTTGCTCCGCTGGCCACTGCGCAGATGGTGCTCAACCGCCAGCAGAAAGACAGCGGCTCGCTGCTTATCGACATCGGCGGTGGTACGACGGACTTTATCTGCTACAAAGGTGGCGATGTGGTGGCCTCCGGCTGCATCCCCATGGGTGGTAACAATATCAACCAGGAAATTGTCCGCCTGACCGACCAGCGCGTCAGTATCAAGGCGGCTGAAGTGCTCAAGCGTACCGAGGGTAACGCCTTCGGCGATATTAAAGACCATTCCCTGGCACAGTACAAGAGCGACCTTGGCATGCACGATGTGACCATCGAACGCGGTAAACTCAACCGCATCATCCGCAACAGCCTGGCGGCCATGCTGCTGCAGGTGCGCGACCGCATTCCCTCCGAACTGCTCAACTCCGGCATGAGTATCTACCTGAGTGGCGGTACCAGCTTCATGCGCGGGCTCGATGGACTCTGTCACTACATTTTCGGCGGTATGCCTGTGCATCAGCCGGCTCCTCTGCCTCCTGGTCACAACCATTCCTACCTGGCCGACCCGCGTTATTGCACCGCCATCGGCCTCATCCGTTATGCGCAGCGTTATGATGACGACGCCATCAACCCGCACCATGGCAACATGCTGGCGCGTTTCCTGAAGATGTTCCGCCGCCGCTGATTCATATTTACCTGACCTCCTCTCACCATGCTTCCCTACCAGACCACCACCCGGAAAGAAGATGGTATCGTCATCGTCGGTTTAGGCGGTGCCGGTGCCAGTATCCTGCAGCGTTTCAGCGGCTCCAGCGCCGAGAATGTGCGCCTCTGCATCATGTCGCTGGATGAGCGCCTGGGGCGCGAATGCGGCAATGTGGAGTTTGTGCAGCTGGGTGCCGGGCTGAACCACGGCCTAGGCTCCGGCGGCGACCCGGAGGTGGCTCGCCTGGCCATCGAGGAAAGCGGCGGCCAGGTTGATGACCTTCTGCGTGGCTCCCGCCTGCTGGTGATGGTGGTGGGCCTTGGCGGCGGCACGGGCTCCGGTGTGGCACCGGTGCTGGCCCGTAAGGCGAAGGAGCAGGGGCTTTTCCTGGTCTCTGTAGTGGTCATGCCCTTTGGCTTTGAAGGTGCGCGCCGCCGCAGCCAGGCAGATAAGGCGCTGGAGGAAATCGCCGCTATTTCCGATATTGTGTTCTGCTTCGAGAATGACTACATGGAAGACCTGTTCCGCAGCCGAACCGGCGCACAGGCCGTGTTCGAGGAAGCGAATGCCCTCCTTTCGCAGGCCACTGCCTCTGTGCCGCTGCTGGCCAATTCTCCTGGGCTCATCAACATCGGTCTGGATGAGCTGGTGACGGCGCTGGATAACAATGATTCCCGCTGCATCTATGGCGCAGGCAAGGGCTTTGGCGCCAACCGCGCAGAGGATGCCGCCCGTGCGGCGCTTGAATCTCCGCTGGTGGCCTACCACAACGCCCTCAAGCATGCACGCACCGTCATTGTGCACGTGGCCGGTGGCACTAATATGTCTCTGACCGAATTACGCGTGGCCATGGAAACCGTGCGCGAGGGACTGGCCGGGGATGATGTGAATATTTTCTTCGGTGCTGCCGTTAAAGCTCGTCTGGGTGAGGAGCTGCGCGTCAGCATTATTGCTTCGGTGGATTACCGCGAAATGCAGGCCTCCTTGCTGGCCGATGCCGAGGCCGCTGCGATGGTATCGGAATCGGAGACAGAGGTGGAGGAAGAGCCTGTCCCCATGCTGGAGGAAGAGCCGGAATATGAGGAGGAAGATGCTCAGTACGCCGCCGAGGCAGAGGAGGAAGAAAACGGAGAACCGCTCCTGGAGCCGGATGAGGAATTCCCGGTGCCGGCAGCTACTCCAGTTGAAGCCCCCGATCCTGCTCCGGTGGCAGAGCCTGAGCCTCTGCCTTCCTGGGAGCCGCTGCCGATGCCTGCGCCTGCGGCCAAACCCGCACCTGCTCCCGTGGTTGAGGCGCGACAGGGTGAATTCAACCTGGATATGACCTTTGGTTCAGCGGAGGATGAAAGCCCGGCTGATTCCATGGAGCGTGTTGTGGATATCTTTGGTGATGACGACGACCTGGAGCTCATGATGTCGAGCCATACGCCGAACGCTTCGCGTCCTGCACGCGGTATCAACGTGTTCCCCAAGAAAGCCGAAGCTGCGGCAGAGGAAGCTTTGTCGGCCCGTGTTCGCAGCATGTTCGATGATGATGCTGATGATGACGATTTCAAGCCGCAGCCTTCATCCACTCGCCCTGCTGCCCGCCGCTCCAGCCTGGGGTATAACGACATGAGCGATATCTTCCCGGGAAGTTGAAGTATTTTTAATGCATGGAGCCGCGCCTGGCAGAACAAGCTTGTTTTGCCAGGCGCGGTCTGATATACTGCCTTTGTATGAACTCACAGGGTATCACTCTCTACAATCGCTATACCGGGCAGATGGAACAGGAAAAAGTGCTGGGCGAGGCCGCCTTGCGCTGGGTATATGGCACTACCCTGGGGCGGTTGAGCCTGCACCTGCTCATCAAGCGCGCGTTTTTCTCCCGCCTCATGGGGTGGATGAAGGATACCCGCAGCAGTGGCAGCCCGAAGAAACTGCGTGCCTTTGTGGAGGAATACAATATCAACATGGCTGATTATGAGCGGCCTGTTGACCAGTACTCAAGTTTCAATGATTTCTTCTATCGCAAACTCGCACCGGGGGCGCGTCCGCTTTGTGCAGAGGGGCAGGTGGCCCTCCCGGCCGACGCGCGCCACAGCGGCTGGCAGGATGCGTCAGAAATGGAAGGCGTGTTTGTGAAGAACCAGCGTTTTGATTTGCCTGCTCTGCTGGGCAGCGCTGAGCTGGCAGAGAAATATGCCCACGGCACGGTGGTGCTCTCCCGCCTCTGCCCGGTGGATTACCACCGCTTCCACTTCCCCGTGGCGGGTGTGCCGGAAGCCCCGGTGCGCATTCCCGGCCCGCTGGCCAGTGTGTCGCCCTATTGCCTGCGCCATAATCTGGCATGGTTGTGGACGAATAAGCGCGAGCTGACGGTGCTGCACACGGAAAATATGGGCGATGTGCTCTGCCTTGCGGTGGGTGCCACCGGTGTGGGGGCTATTTATCAGACCTATGAACCGGGCAAGCCTGTGGCCAAGGGCGATGAACACGGTTATTTCGGCTTCGGCGGTTCCACGGTCATGACCTTCTTTGAACCCGGCAAGGTGAAGCTGGCAGACGATATCCTCACCAACACCGCCAACTGCACCGAAACCTTTGCCCGCATGGGAGATGTGCTGGGTACGGTGGTTGGATGTTGAATGTAGAATTTTTAATGTTGAATGTATAGAGTTCCCTGCGCTGCCGCCCCGGCCATAGCCGGGCGAATTTAATACATTCTACATTAAAAAGGCAACATTCAACCTTCCTCTCACACCATCAGGGCGTCGGTTTCCACGTCTGGTTCCGGCCAGATGGCTTCGCGCACCATGAAGTCCTCCCAGCCGAGGAGGAGCTGTTCGAAGGTGGCGGGGCTGACATCGAACTGGGTGATGGTGTGGTCGGCCGTGGGGGAGAGGATGAGCTCCACCTTGTTGCCAAGGCGTTCCCATTCATCGCAGAACCACTGGCGCATCTCAAAATCCAGCAGCGGGTCGAGCATGCCGTGCGCGCAGAACAGCGGGGGCAGTTTGCGGCGCAGCAGGGCACAGGGATTGACCGAATCCGGCTCCGGTACTTCGCCGGGGATGTTGAGTTGGCGGGCTTCCGGCGCATCGGTATCCACCACGCCGCGGAAAATGGCCACGCAGGCCGGCTGCAGCGGGAGGATATCCTCTTTATTGAACTGCCACCACTTCTTTTCCTGCACCATGGGCTGCATGGCACAGTTCAGCGCCATGAGACCACCTGCATCTGCCCCGGCAATGGTAATGCGGGCGGCATCAATGCCGAGCCCGGCGGCATTGTGGTGCAGCCATTTCCAGGCATCCAGCCCATCGCCGATGATATCGTCCGCGCGCACGCCGTAGCGGGCGCGGGTGCGGAACTCCGGCAGCAGGCAGACAATGCCGCGGTGGGCCAGGTGCGTGGCCCAGGAAACAAACTCGGTGCTGTATTCCAGCTGCCACATGCCACCGCAGAAGAACAGGACGGCTGGCGCAAAGTGCTCTGGCCGGTGGCCCTTGGGCGCAAACATACGCATGCGTAGCGAGACGCCGTCCGCAAAGCGCTTCCAGATAAACGAGGGGGCCTGCTCCAGCATTTTGCGGTAACGGGCTTCTCCCTCACTCCGGGCATTGCGTGAAAATGACGTCATAATACGCCCCACAGTATGCAATTTTCTTGCCAGAAAAGCAAGCCTGTTGTAGGTTCTAATTTAGTTATGAGAGCGATTTTTTCATTATGCTGCGTGCTGGCTGCCTGTCTGCTTGGGGGCGAGCTGGCTGCCGCTGCACCGCAGGCGCGTTTCGGCATGCCTGACCAGCAGGTTGCCCGCGACACCGCAGAGCGTGTGTACAACACCTGGCGTCTGGGAATGATGCGCGGGGATGAATCGGCCTGGAGCAGTGCGACAACTCGTTCCCGCCAGGTGAAGGTTCGTAATCTTCTGGTCTCGCAGAAGGGAAACTTTCCGGTTGATTTCTTCCGCAACCAGCCAGAACCGCCGAGTCTGGAGAAATTTCGGTATATCGGCTGCATTACCGGTTGCAACAACCGCACACTGGCTGTCACTTATGTGGGTAAGGTGCAGCTGGGTGAGGATAAGGCGAATGACACGGCCTTTGTTCTGCTCCTGGTGTTTGAGGATGGTAAGTGGAAGTTCGACCAGAGCCGCATGTTCAACCTGGCCCGTCTGCCCAAGGTGAAAGAACGCCTGCAGAAGGGCGATTTGAGCGTGCTGCAGGAGCAGGATGGTTTTCATCCTTACGATGCCGCACCGGCAGTGCCGCAGGCCTGTCCTGCGCCTCAGCTCATTGGCAAGGTGTTTGTGGATGCTCCCGGCCGCGCCATTGATATGAAGATTAACGGCATTTCCGTGCATCAGTTCGAGGATGAACGCCGTGCTGATGTGATTTCCGGCGGGTTGCGCCGTGGTAAGAACACCATCAGCTACACCATTACCACCAACGACAAGCTGGAGCACCCCACCATGGCCATCGGCCTTTTCGTGATGCCGGAAACACCCGGTAACCGCCCCGTCTGCGTGTTTGACCACATTCTGGATGCGACGGGTACTGCCAAGGGGGGCGAGTTCACTTTTACTATCAGCAACGAGTTCATCGCCTCCATGAATCCGCGTTTCGCAGGCAAAGCGCCGGAGCCTTTCCACGCGGTGCCGCTCAAGAAAAAGACAGAACGATAATTTTGAAGGCCTTTCGCTTCGGTGAAAGGCCTTCTCCTTATTTCATATCGGTCACGCCGATGCGGTCGAGGAGATTGAGCTGCTGCATGAGCTGCTCTGCTGTGGTCTGGCCTTTGAGGAGGCTGCGGTAGTGTTCAATCAGTTCGGTGGTTTTCTCGGCAGTTTCGTCAAGTAGCTCCAGACGGAAACGGTTCAGGCCGCAGCGGCGCATGCCGTCCACATAGCGGGCAGCTGATTGAGCCTGGCCGTTGAACATGGTGTTGCGGCAGCCCTCATCGCTGCGCAGGTAGTGCATGGCGTGCGTGCGGTCCATGATGCGCACCTTGTGGTGGTCGCAGGGCTGGCCGCAGTCCTTGAAGCTGTGTCCCTGGCTCAGGAAGGTGCAGAACACGCAGTGCTCGGTGTGGAACATGGGGATGTGCTGGTGCAGTGTGAGCTCCAGCGCCGGGCCGCAGCCGCTCTTCAGCAAATCTGCCAGCTGG
>JAFZGH010000137.1 GCA_017555465.1 Akkermansia sp.
CGATGTCCGGAGTGGGAAGTACGAAGTATAGAGACAGGCAGGCTGCGCCAGCAGAAAGAGTTTGAGCACCGCTAACTGCCTGACCGGATGTGTGCTGGGGTAATGCAAGCAACTGTACCCAATCCGGCTTCAAAAGCCGGGGCAATAAGCCTTGCTTTCCCTTCCTATCTGCTGCTAGAACGCACAGGAAATATCCCTCTTCGGACTTAGTACTTTCAGCGGGTCCAGCCTTGCATGAGGTAGAGCTGGCTGTTCACGCAGCGGGGGTCGCCGCCCCCAGCCGGGGTGAAGTGCAGTTCCCAGGTGCTGGCATAAAATTCGCCCCATTCACCGCTGTACACCATGATTTTCTCGGAAACAGCCAGTTTGCAGAAGTTCCGATATGGCTGCGGTGCAAAGTTGCTGTTCTCCAGCCCCCGTGTACTTAACTCCGTTCCTCTGGTATATTCCTTTGCCCGCACCTGGAATGTTCCCTCGGGATAATCACGCGGCACCACCAGAATGGCGATGTACATACCGGGCTGGAAGCCCTCGCGCAGCACGATGACGGGCTTGTCCGGCAACGGGGGCAGCAGAGCATCCAGGCCCTCTCGCGTGGGGGTGGCTGCCAGCGCAGTCAGGCCCTCATTGAGTTGCTGCAGCTTCTTGAGCGCAAACGGCCATGGTACCTCTTCCCCGAAAAAACGGGAACGCCGTGTGTATATTTTCCATCCGTTCTGCAAGGGCTTCAGCCAGATGACATCATCCGCGTCGTAGCGCAAGGAGTCATTTTCCTCTCCGCCCGCATGCTCGAAGACATGCCGCAGCAGTTCCAGATGCGGCACAAGCTTCACTCCGGGGGTCAGCGCGCGGTGGCAGAGGGCCCGCAGCTTATATTCCAGCAGCAGCTCCGGTGCTTCTGCCACCAGTTTCTCCACATTCGGCGCCGATTCAGACAACTGTTCATCGCCGGATATGCACATCGAGGAATCCACATGCACCAGGTCTTTCCACTTCTTCACCGCAGGCGGCATCTGCTGCTCCTCCAAAGTATAGAAACTGAAGTCCAGCGGCACCGCCATGCCGGGGGTATTTTCCGGCGTCATGTCATCCGGCAACCGGTGTTCCTGCGCAAAGGTATCATAATAACCGAAGCTTACGGAAAGCGCACTGAACAGCAGGCAAAACAGCATTCCCACCCCGGCCAGCATTGACCACAGCCAGGCCCAGCCCACTCCGCGTTGTTTCCGGATGAGCCGCCGCACCGTAAACGCCAGCAACCAGACCGGAAGCCCCAGCAGCAACAGCATCTGCGACAGGAGCCCCACATCCACAGCATGGCCTAATGCCACGCGGGCGGCAACCCCGGCGCTGCGAGTTTCGATGCTCAGCACCCCTGTCCCGATGGCTACCAGCGCACTCCCCAGCAGCGCCACCACCGGCACCACCCAGTTACGCCCCAGCACAAAGCGCAGAATTTCCACCAATCGTTTCATATCATATTCTTCTTTAACCGATGCACCGCCACGCAACCCACTACCGCCAGGCCCAGCATGCACCCGTGCACCGGCAGCCACCCCCACACTACCCCCTGCCCCTCCATACCGGGATTCAGCATAGCACTGTGCCAATACCACGGGCTGTGCACTCCCCACAGCAGCGGGGCATGACAGCAGATGAGCAGCAGTTCATACCCCAGCAGAAGCAGGAACACCACAGCATCCCGCCCCTGCTTCACCATGCTGCGCGGGCGGTACAGAAACGCCACGCACCACGAAGGCACAGCCAAAGACGCCAGGCAGAGACTCTCCCAGGCATGGGTTCCGTCGGCATCCAGCTCCGCATGCAAGGGCAGGAAACAGGCCACCGCCAGCACCAGCAGCGCCGCCATATTCAGCCGAGCCCGCTCCACCAGCAGCACACGCCGCGCCTTTTCGCACTTAAACATCCGCCTCCTCCTTCCGGTAGTACAAATAGAAAAAATACCCGGAGCACCCCAGCAGCACCAGCTCCGCCAGCCCCACAATCGAATGGATAATCCAGGTTTCAACTGGGATTCCCAGACTCAGCACAGAGTCCGCAGGGTTCTCCGGATTCACATACACCGTCACACGGCGGCTTTCCCTGGCGCGCTCAAAGCGCGAGCGGGTGAAATTGTACCCCTTACTATGAATGGTATAAGTGTGATTCTGGTACTCGAATGCCACTTTAATTCTGGCGCGGCACGACCGGGAAGCCCCTTTTCGCCGGCTGAACTCCTCGCGATATGCTTCCACATATCCCTCTGCGCGGATTCCGGAATCCGCCTGCAGGACATGGTACATTTCCTGCCAGGTCTTGAAGGTCGGCCAGCCCCACACCGCCGACAGGAACGCCAGCAGCAAGGCCAGCGCCAGACGCGAGCTGCGCCGCTGGTGCCGGGTATACGCGTTATTCTCCAACCATTCCAGATCTGCCATAGCCGTTCATCCTTTCTATTCCCACCAGGCATCCCCGCCCATCAGCAGGAACTCCTGTTTCCCCAGGCAGCGGGGTCCACCACCCGCCTCAGGGGTGAACCAGATTTCCCACTCCGTGGCATAAAACTCATTCACCTTGCCGCTCTGCACCAGCAGCATCGTATCAGCCGCCACGCTGCACACCATCCCCAGCGGCTCCACCTGCATATAACCATGATGAATATTGACAGGTTTCCCGGTCGACACCTCGCGCGCTTTCAATTCAATACTCCCCTCCGGGAACCCTGGCGGCAGCACCACCAGCGCATAGTATCGGCCATCCCCCGAAGCATCCCACAAGCAAAGAAACGGTTTCTGCGGCGGCAGCGGTGGCAGCAGCGCATCCAGCCCCGCGCGGGTAGGATTCGCCGCCAGCGGCGCCAGGCTCTCCTCCAGCAGATTCACCGCTCCCGCCACCTGTTCCTCGTGCTTGATTTCAAAAGGATACTGCGGAGACGTCACCAGCGCCCACTGACCATGCAGCGGCCGGCACCATGCCCAGTCTGCGCGGATACCGGCCTCCCCCGGCCCATCCACCAGCACCTCCGGCGCCAGCCTCCGCAGCACATAGCTCTGCGGGTCATGGGCATGTACCAGGGCCACCGGCTCGTGCCAGTACGAAAGCACCTGCGCATCAAAACGCGGATTCGTAGCCTCCGCATACAGGCAGCGCAGCAGGTATTCCTGCAACAGCTCCGGCGCCTCGCGCGTCAGCTTCTCCAGATTCGGCAGCGGCGGCATCTGCACCAGCACCTGCAGGGGCTGGCGTTTCGGGCGCAGACTCAACAACTCCTGAGCCCGGAGCGAAGCCTCGCGCACCTCCCCCTGCACCGCCCGCAATCCGCGGGGGGTCACATACTCCCGATTTTCCGGGATATTCACCCCCAGCATGTACCAATCGACCTTATCCCCAAACATACACTGAAACGCAACCCACCACATGCAGCCGAACGCCGCCAGTCCGGCCACAGCCATGCTACCCCAGCAGCGCAGCAGATGCAGCCACGCCCGCCTGCGGCAACAACACACCGTGCAAACCAGCAGCCACAGAAAAGCCATGCACCCCACAGCCAGCCCCAGCAGCGAAACCACCATGACCACCCCGGTAAGCACCTCATTCACGGAAGAAATCCCCCCGCTCCAGGAATCAATCCCCATGGCCAGCAGCAGTACCAGCCCCCAGAAACAACAAGCCAATGCCAACGCCAGCGGCACCTGCCAGCAGCTCCGGCAGAACCGACGGAAGCGCCCCGGAGCAGGCATCTGTGCAGCATCGCCCTTCATACGCAAAGTATCTCCGCATCAATGATGATGGTGGCGGTGCCCGTGGTGGTGGCAATCATCACAATCGTCATCATCCACCTCTGCCAGCAACCAGATAACACCAGCCACGCCCGCCAGCATAGCGGCATTCTCCGCCACCGTCACCGGCACATCCACCAGCAGCCAGTTGAAGGGCGCCGCAACACGCAGCCATGCAGCATCCGGAGAATGATACGTGTAGCTCACCTGGCGCTCCACCACACGCTTCACCACCGGCATACGGCGGCTCAGTTGCTTGATTTCCTCTGCCTCCGGCACTTCCTCCAGGCTGAACATCTCATTCATCTGCCCGCCCTGCCCGGTCAGATACAGCGCCAGCGCCTCCGGGATACGGTACATCCCCGTGCCGCGGGCCTCAAGCGAGGGAGAGGGCGTTTGCTCCTGGTCAAACACCGTACGATGCAGCCGCAGCGGCGTACCGTAGCGGTAGCGCGGCAATTCAATGAAATAAGACGAGCCATTCTGGTACACCACTGGATTGGGTGCTTTGTTCAAATCAGCCGCCTCTGCCCGGGCTTCATACTCCGCAAGGTCGTACAACCGCGCGGTAGAGTTGAAACAGCAGCTGTTCAACACCCCTGGCAGACACAACACAGCAACAATAGCGCGGCTCAAACTTCCCATAACAAAGCAAATCTACCATATCTCCCCCGCAAAAACAATCCTTTTCGCCCTAACATTCTTGCAACTTGTTAGTATTTTATGCGTTCTGCAATTGAACCTGAAGCGAACGATGAAAAGTGTATAATTGCCTTATGGCTAAGCTGAACATATTGCAGAATGAGATTTCCATTATTTCTGTTGATGGGTAGGACTACATTTCCCTGACTGATATGGCAAATGCCCGTACCGATGATGCTCGCGCCGCCGTTGTTATCAAAAAACGGATACGTAATCGCTATACCATCGAACTCTTGGGGACATGGTCGATTATCCATAACCCGGATTTTAAAGTGGTCGAATTTGACCACTTTAAATCACAGTCCGGCTTACACGGCTTCATGTTTTAGCGTTCCCTATAGTTTAATGTAAGCCGTGGTGCGGGATGCCCCGATTTTTCGAATTTCTCCGTTATCGAGCATCTGTTTCAAGGTGCGCTCGATGAGGGAGACGCTGATATCCGGGCAAGCTGCCATGATGTCAGCTTTACGGATTTTTCCCGGTTTTTGTTCAAACATCATTCTGATGCGTTCCATCTTATTAAGTCTGGCTGTGGTAACATGCTCCACCCGGCGCTCAAACTCGCGGTAAGCTTTCAGAATAATACCCAGCAAATATTGCAAGAACGGAAGATAGTTGTTACCTTCTGTATCCCACCCGGTGCTGCTCTCTTGCAGTGTTTCGTAATAGGTCTGCTTGTTTTCTTCAATCAATTTCTCCAGGCTTATATATTTGCCCACGATATAGCCATGCTGATAGAGCAGCATGAGCGTGAGCAGGCGGCTCATACGTCCATTGCCATCATTGAATGGGTGGATGCACAGAAAATCAAAAACAAAGAGTACCAATAATATCAAGGGATCACAAAACTCCTGAGCAACGGCCTGGTTGTACGCATCGCACAGAGAACGCACCGCATCCGGTGTTTCAAATGCCGGAGTCGGAGTAAAGCGGACATGCTTATTGCCCGCTGCATCTGTCTCTGCTATCAGATTATCAGCATTCTTCCAGTGCCCCCCCATGCCGGAAGGGTGGAATGAATACAAATCCCGGTGCAGTTGCAGAATAGTGTTCGGATTCACCGGAATATACTCGTAATTCTCATGAATGGTTCGCAGCACATCCCGGTACCCGGCAATTTCCTTTTCATTGCGGTTGATTGGCTCTACCTTCTGCAATACCAAATCCTTTAATCTCGCATCGGAGGTATAGATGCCTTCGATTCTATTGGAGGCATCCGTACTTTGAACCACAGCTATTTCCAGCAGACTCTGCAGAACGTCTTTTCTTGCCGTGATAAACAGCGTCTGTTTGCCCCGGTATTCATGTATAGCCGACAGCAGATTACTTATTTCCGGCGTAAGTAAAGGCCCGGGTAAATTTAAATAATTGAAGGTTCTCATGTCTGATGGCCGTTTCTCTGCCCACACTTTAGCAACTTTCTGCATACTTTCAAGCCAAAAGTGTGCAGTAACGCCATAAAAGTGGGCAGAAAATCCGAGCTGGGGTATCGCTACTTCCTCGTATTCCAGACAAGGATATCAGCATGACCGGGGC
>JAFZGH010000138.1 GCA_017555465.1 Akkermansia sp.
GCGCGCCATGCCATACTCCGCCGCCATGCACACCTATTTTGCCGTGAGCGATTACGAACAGGTAGCCGTGACCGGACTGGAGGAACTGGCCTTCACAGAGTTTGCCGATGATGCCATTCCGCACCCCGAAGACCCGCTCATTCCCCTGGGGCACATCGACCGCATCTACCACCCGGTGCCGGAAAACGCCGAAATCACCATCCACGACCCCGCCTGGGAACGCAGCATCCGCATCTGCCGCGCAGGCAGCGGCTCGGCTGTGGTGTGGAATCCGGGTGCGGCGCTGGCTGCCGACATGGGCGACCTGGGCGAAGGCAACGAACGCGGCTTCCTGGCGGTGGAAACCAGTGTTGTGCCGGCAGAAAACATCATGCTGCGCTGCGGCGAAACGCACGAGCTCACCACCCGCATCCAGGTATTCGGGGTCAACTGATTCCTATGCGCAAGGTCTGGAAAATCATCAGGCTGTTCACCAAGCTCAGCGGCTTTGTGTGCCTTTCCGTGCTGTTGATTATTCTGGCGGCAGATTGCTACACCAATATCCTGGCCAATGATTATTGCCACAAGAAGGCCGCCGATTGCCGGCAGGGAGATGTGGCGCTGGTGCTGGGATGCAGCAAGAAACTGAGCCGCAACCGCGCCAATTTCTACTTCACCGGGCGCATGGAGGCCGCCGCAGAACTCTGGAAGAGCGGCAAGCTGCGCTGCATCATCGCCTCCGGCGATAACCGGGAGAAATACTACAACGAACCGCGCGATATGAAGGAGGCGCTGGTGAAGCTCGGTGTGCCGGAGGACCGGATTGTGTGCGATTACGCAGGGCTGCGCACCTTTGATTCCGTAGTGCGGGCCCAGCGCATCTTCGGGGCCGAGAAGCTCACCATCATCAGCCAGCCCTACCACGTGAAGCGTGCGGTAGCCACAGCGCGGCACCTGGGTATTGATGCCGAGGGCTTCCACGCCCCGCTCATCCCCATCAACCGCCCGACCTGGCTGCGCCAGTTCCTGCGCGAACGCGCTGCCCGCGTGGCCATGGTGTTTGATTTGCTCATCGGGTCCGAGCCCCGCCACATGGGCGACCGCATTGCCCTGCCTGAATAATTTACTTACGCGTTGGCATCACATTAGATTTATCAACTCTGCAAATTGGAAGCTCCGACGATGTTGAATGTAGAAAGTAGAATGTTGAATGTGAAAGCTCCCCGCGCCGCTGGCGCGGCCTATACCCCGCTGCGCCGGCGGCGCAGGAAACTCTATACATTCTACATTCAAACTTCTACATCTTTGCGGCTCCATTGGCGCCGCCCCCTTAATTAAGTCGACGCATTAACTTTTCACTTATTCCCCGCATCATCACCATGTTTTCCCTCATTTCCTGCTCTGCCATGGCCGGTGTGGCCGAATGGGTCTGCTGCCCCGGCGAATTGAATGCCCCGCTTTACCGCGCGCTGGCGGATTGTCCCGCCGTGCACCGCTGGAGTGTGGCAGATGACCGCTCTGCCGCCTTTTTTGCACTGGGGCGCGTGCAGGCAACCGGGCGTCCCGTGGTGGTGGTGGCCGGCAGCGGCTCCTCGGCCGCGGCTATGACCCCGGCGGTTATCAACGCCTATTACCACCGCCGCCCGCTGGTGGTGCTCACCATGGACAGC
>JAFZGH010000139.1 GCA_017555465.1 Akkermansia sp.
CGTGGACGTGTTCCCGGAGTTGTTTGTGCCCCGTGTGACTATTCAGACCGAGGCCGCCGGTCTTACCGCCGAGGAGGTGGAGCAGTATGTCTCCATCCCCTTGGAATCGGCGCTTTCCGGCACACCCGGTGTGCAGCAGGTCCGCAGTTCCAGCGGCAGCGGTCTCTCCTTTGTCTGGGTGGATTTTGACTGGGATACGGATATTTACCTGGCACGCCAGATTGTATCGGAGCGCCTGTCCACCGTTCGAGAGAACCTGCCCGAGCATGTGGAAATGGAGATGGCTCCCATTGTTTCCGTGACGGGTGAGATTATGCTCATTGCGCTGCTGGGCGATGAAACAGCCGACCCGCTGGAAGTGCGCCGTGTGGGGCAGTTCGAGCTGCGTAACCGCCTGCTTTCCATTCCCGGTGTGGGGCAGGTCACTGTGCTGGGCGGCCGCATGCCGGAATACCAGGTGCTTTACGACCCGGAAAAGATGCGCCAGGCGGGTATCACCCTCAAGGATTTGAAGGAGAGCGTGGAGAATGCGCAGAGCACGGTGCCGGCTGGTTACATTGAAGATGTGGCCGGGCTGGAGCTGCCGGTGCAGCAAGCCTCCCGAGCATTCACCCCGGAGGAAATCAAGCGCGCCCTTGTTCCCGCCCACCCCAGCGGCGTGCTGCGCGTGGAGGATGTGGCCGAGGTGAAGATAGACGGCGCGCCACGCCGTGGCAATGCCGGTTTTGCCGGGCGCGAGTGCGTGGTGCTTTCGGTGCAGAAAGTGCCGGGGGCCAATACGCTGGCGCTCACCGAGCAGGTGGATGCCGCTGTGAAGGAATTTGCCCAGAGCCGCCTGCCGGGAAATATCAAACTGCGGGCAGATGCCTACCGCCAGGCTGACTTCATCAACCTGTCGCTGGAAAACGGGAAGGAGACACTTATCATTGCCGGTGTCGTGGTGATGCTCGTGATTGTGCTCACGCTGCTCAACCTGCGTACCGCCATCATCACGCTCATCACCATGCCGCTGTCCGTGATGCTCGGCATGGCCTGCTTCCCCATGTTCGGCCTCGCAGTGAACATCATGACCCTGGGTGGTCTGGCTGTGGCCGTGGGCGATGTGGTGGACAACGCCATCGTTTTTGTGGAAGTGGCCTGGCGCAACCTGACGCGCAATGCGGCTCTGCCGCCGGAGCAGCGCCGCAGCCGCTTTGCGGTGCTCATGGAGGCCAAGGGTGAGATTGTGACCTCGATTTCCTATTCCACGGTCATCATTCTGCTGGTGTTTGCTCCCGTGCTCTTCCTGAGCGGCATGGAGGGGCAGTTCTACCGCCCGCTGGGTATCTCGTACATGCTGGCGCTGGCTGCCTCCCTGCTGGTGGCGCTCACGCTTGTGCCGGTGCTTTGCTATATGTGGTTCAAAGCCCCGAAAAATACCCGCGACGACGGCGATTCGGCCACGGCGCGCCTCATTAAGCGACTTTATGCCCCGGTGCTGGAGTTCTGCCTGCGTCACTCTGCCATCGTGTTCGGCACGCTTATGGCTATCACGGGCGGGGCGCTCTGGCTGGGCAGCACATATGGCACCAGCTTCCTGCCGCCCTTTAACGAGGACTGCTATACTGTGTTTGTGAATGCCGTGCCCGGCACCTCGCTGGCCGAGACCGAGCGCGTATCGCGTCAGGTGATGGCGGAGCTGGAAAAGATTGAAGGCGTCAAG
>JAFZGH010000140.1 GCA_017555465.1 Akkermansia sp.
GAATCTCATCACCAGGTTTCAGCGAGGCAGAATCATAGGTAGTGCGCCAGCGATAGCGCAAACCGTTCGGCTGCGTCAGCAGCACATCGATTCCCTGCTCGCCCGTGCCGGCATTCTGGCGCGCAGTAAGCTCGCTAACAGGCATGCTGAACGTGTAGGTGCGGTAGCCCTCGGCATCGGCAGCATCCTGAGGCTCAGCACAGAAAGCCACAGCCTCATAATCCTGATTCACGGAGTAAGGCGGAGCCTGAACCAGTGCCGTCACATGCGCCACACGGTTGCAACGCACCGTAAGCTCCAGCTCCTTTCCTGTGTACCGGAACGAGGCCGATTTCACCTGCGGAGCCGGGCATTCGGCATAAAATGCGGTTTTATCTCCCGCCGGAGCAAACACCTGGCAGCGGTCAAGCAGGCGGGCAGAGTTCTGCGTGAGGTAAGTGGGCTTCATACCCAGCGTGTAGTTACCAGCACCCATGAGCGGGGTACCCATGGCGGCCATATCGGTCACCGTGCCTTCGTTGTGCGGCAGGTTGAGGCCGTGGCCCAGCTCATGGGCCAGACCACCGAGCCACTTGGTGAGCAGACGCCCCTCGTGCGTGTTCTGGCCCAGGTGGCGCAGATCGAAGTGAGCGTAGTCCAACGCAAAGCAGTTGCGCCCCAGGCCATAGAACGGCACGCCGCCGGGCTGCAGGTCGTTGTATTCCTCATCATGGAACGTAGGCATGATGACGAGGAGGTGGTCGCTGTAGATGGTGTTGGCATGAGCGGCAGCATACTCGCGGATTTCTTCCAGGCACTTGCCATGGCCGGTGCCGTAGGCGTATTCGCGGTGCGGGCGCTTACCGCGCACAAGGTGGAGCTTCACGTTCCCGTTCTCCAGCATCTGCATGCCGAAGCTGCGGTTCGGATAGCCATTGCGGGTCATTTCCTTAGCGTAGAACTGCTGCACATAGTGCATGATTTCGCTCAGGCGGCGTTCGTAATCGGCGGCAGGCTCATTGTCATTTCCCAGGAAATAGACGATGTTGAGCGGGTGTTCTGCAGGCTGCACCGCAACGGAATCGGCCAGGATTTCCCGGGCGCGGTCAGAGAAATGAGCAGGCACGTCAGCCTGCACCAGCGGAAACAGCATGCTTACAGCGGCAATCAATGTCGTTGTCTTCATGCGCGAGATTCTAACAGATTCTACCCCAACAGGCAAGAAAAAGCTCCTTACCGTCTGAACGGCAAGGAGCTGAAAGTTTCATACCAAGCTATATCAGGCAGCCTTGATGGCAGCGATAAGCTTATCCTTGGTGGTCATGCCGGTGATGGTGGTAACGGCCTCGCCACCCTTGAAAATGATGAAGGTAGGCAGGGAACGCACGCCATAGCGCACAGCGATAGCCTGACCGGCGGGCTGACCGGCATCTACCTTGACTACCTTGGCCTCGGCGCCAAGGGCGGTGCCCACCTGCTCCACTGCGGGCATCATCATTTTGCAAGTACCGCACCATGTGGCCCAGAAATCCACCAGAACGGGTACGGGGGAATTGAGGACTTCTGCCTCAAACGTGCTCTCAGTTACTTCTTTGAGTGCCATATATGTTTGTCTTTCGTTGTTGTTGAGTTATAAAAAGCACCGCCAGGGGGCGACCCACCGGCGGTGCTGCTTTTTTCAGATATTCATGCGGTGGCAGGTGCGTTACATGCAGGCTCGCAGGCGTGCCACCAGGTTTTCCTTGGAAGTAGCACCCACCACGGTATCTACCAGTTCCCCGCCGCGGAAAAACATGAGCGTGGGAATGGAACGGATGTTGTAGTGGTTGCAGAGCCCCTGGGTGTTTTCTTCATCCACATTCACCTTGCAGACCTTGGCCTGCCCGGCAAGTTCCACCGCAATCTGATCCACAATGGGAGAAATCATCTTGCAGGGACCACACCAGGGAGCCCAGAAATCCACCAGCACAGGCACGGTGCTGCGGAGCACCTCTGCCTCGAAATCGCTGTCTGTAATCTGTAATGCCATGGTGAGGGATGAGAAACCCTGGAAGCTACTTCCGTTGAAAATTTATTATTCTTCTTCGTCTGAGGCTTCTTCCTCTTCGCCGCCTTCTTCATCAGCAGCTTCCTCTTCGGTTGCCTCT
The DNA here is from genome assembly GCA_017555465.1 of Akkermansia sp. Classification (GTDB taxonomy): domain Bacteria; phylum Verrucomicrobiota; class Verrucomicrobiia; order Verrucomicrobiales; family Akkermansiaceae; genus Akkermansia. The sequence goes on from JAFZGH010000140.1 coordinate 2,127, forward strand.
TCCTCGACAGCAGCATCGCTGCCGCCTTCAGAGCCATCAGCAGGCCAGCCGAAGGTAGGTTCGGTAATGCGACCGAAGGTAGTATCAACACTGTACTGCTGATACACGAAGAACAAAGCAACCAGCAGAGCGATGACTGTCACCACGAGCACGGTCGGATGGGTGGGCTTCACCTCATCTTCCTCGATTACTTCTTCCACCGGCTTCTTCTTGGCCTTGGCACCGGGCTTGGCAGCACCAGTCTTGGCACCACCAGTCTTCACGCCAGGCTTAGCAGGCTTGGCACCGGGCTTGGGCAGCGGAGCCGTAGCCGTGGGCATGGCTGCAGTGGGGGCAGCGGTAGTAGGGGCGGGAGCGGCCGGAGCAGATGCCGGGACAGCAGCCGGAGCGGCCGGTGCTACGGGAGC
>JAFZGH010000141.1 GCA_017555465.1 Akkermansia sp.
CGCGACTCCGTCGCTCCACCCCTGTCTAACCTCTTACGCCCACTACCGTGGGCTAAGAATTCCGCTCGCTACGCTCGCCGATAAATTACAATTTACCTCATATTCATTCCTCTCCCTTTTAGAACACCATTCCGGCTTGCGTGAGCAAGGCGGAGTGTGATAACATGCAAGGCATGAAACATTTTCCCCTGATTGCCACTCTGCTGGTAGCCGTTGCCAGCGTATGCCAGGCCGCCAGTGAAGCAGCGCAGTCTGCCCGCTCTGCCGCGCAGCAGTATGGCGCCGCCGTGCGCAACTGTGATATGCGCTGGGCGGTGGATTCCATGTACCCCCCGCTGCGCCGCACCTATGCCGACCGCCTCACCAACAACACCCGCGAGGCCGAAATTGCCCGGGCCCGCCGGGTGCAGGGGCTTGACCGCGAAACCAAGGCACAGGCCAAATCCCGCATGGCGGCCAATGATAAAGCCTTGCGCGCGCGCTATGCCCGCATGGGTGAGGACATGAAGAAAAACGGCGTGCAGGTGGAAAGCTACAGTGTGGGCGAAGCCACGGCAGAATACGTGGTGACCCCGCCCATGGCTGCAATCAGCCAGGTGCGCAAGGACACCCGCGGCCGCGTGCGCGCCGAAAACATCGGCAACACGCAGGAGCGCAGCCGCATCGTGGTTCTGCCCACCACACTGGTCATCAGCGTCCCAGCGCAGAACGGCAGCCGCACCCGCATGGAACGCCGCAGCTACATCTTTGCCGTGCGCGATGAAGTGATTACCGACACCTCCATGCCCCGCGGAACCGAGCTGAACAAGTGGTACTTCATCGACGGCAACACCGATGTGAACACCCTGCGTTCATTCTTCCCGAACCTGCCGCTCTACCTGGATTTACCCGGCACCGGCGACCGCATCCTCCGCTGATTTACCTTTGCCCATGGGGCTGCTGAGCGAACAAACCCAGCTCGATTTTTCCGAAACCGGCCTGCTTTCGCATGCGCGCGGATTTGAATTCCGCCCGGAGCAGCAGCAGATGGCCGTGGCAGTGGCGGAAACGCTGGAGGGAGAAAGCTCCCTGCTGGCCGAAGCCGGCACAGGTGTGGGCAAATCACTGGCCTACCTGATACCCGCCATACGCTTTGCGCTGGAAAACGGCCGCAAGGCGGTCATCTCCACCCACACCATCAACCTGCAGGAGCAGCTCTTCCACAAAGACATTCCCACCGTGGCGCGCGCGCTCAACTGCCATTTTGACGCCGCCCTGCTCAAAGGCCGCGCCAACTACCTCTGCCGCACCCGTCTGCGCCGCGCGCTGGAGCAGGCAGACGACCTCTTCAACCAGGCAGAAACCAAGCAGCTCTACGACCTGCTCGCGTGGTCAAAGGACTGCGGCGAGGGCTCGCTGGCAGAGCTCCCGCACGAGCTTAACATCTCCCCGAAGGTCTGGGCGCAGGTGTGCAGCGAAAACCACGTGTGCACCCCGCGCAACTGCGGCTACGACTGCCCCTACCAGGCCGCCCGCCGCCGGGTGCAGGAGGCGCAGGTGGTGGTGCTCAACCACACGCTCTTCTTCGGGCTGCTCTCACTGGCAGATGAAATGATGGCCGTGGAGCCGGAAGGACCGCCCGGCTTCATCTTCCCGAATGACTTTGTGATTCTGGACGAGGCGCACACCATCGAGAACGTGGCCGCCAACCAGCTGGGGCTTTCCCTCAGCGAGGCCGAAATGAAATACGAGCTGCTGCGACTCTACAACCCGCACACCCACAAAGGCAGCATGCGGCACAACGCCTCACCCACCCTGCTGCAGCTCATCGAGGAAGCCCAGGCCGCCGTGGGCGAATTCTTCACCGCCGCCCGGGCAGACTGCCAGCTGGAAGCCCATCACGGCACCGTGCGCCTGCGCCAGCCGGAATGGACGGAAAACCTGCTTTCCCCGGTGCTCCGGCAACTCTTTGCCGAGCTCAAGGACATGGCCTCCATGGAGGAAAACGAGCTCACCAAAGCCGAACTGCTGGACACCGCCGCCCGCATTCTGGC
>JAFZGH010000142.1 GCA_017555465.1 Akkermansia sp.
CCGCAAGTAAATTGACGATTGACTATCGACATTTACTATTTTAGATTATTATATAGAGAAACCCTTGGGGTGATATCCCCAAGGGTTTCTTTATTGAACGCCATTGTTGAGCTTTCAAAAAGGCGTTCAATTTAGCAATTTTTGTAGATTTAATTACATTAAACTTGATTTATCACGCAGAAAATGCTAATTTTATTTCAGTAGAAAGGCTGCAGGCATGCGGGAAAATCTAGGAAAGAGATTCGGGTGCGTCCCAGTTACGGCGGGGGTGTTGAAGAATGCTCTGTCCCGCTATAAAGCGCCCCAGGCAAGCCTCATGCTGCGGGAGCGGCAAGGGGAACTGGTATCGCTGCGGCGCAATCTGTATTTGTGTACGCCGGACGATTATTCCCGGGAGCTGATAGCAAACCATCTGCTTGCTCCTTCCTATGTTTCGTATGAAAGCGTGTTATCACGGCTTGGTGTTATCCCGGAGCGGGTATACACCGTGCGCTCGTCCTGCCTGGTGCGGGGGCGTGAGTTCGAGAATGCCACAGGGAAGTATGAATATATCCGCGTGCCTCGCGCATACTATCCCGAAGGTGTTACCCTTTCCCGCACGCCGCAAGGGCATGCCTATATGGAAGCCAGACCGGAAAAAGCCGTGTGCGACCTCATTCTGGCAACACCGGGATTGCGCATTCAATCCGTACGCATGGCGCGGGAATATCTGGAAGAATATTTACGCGCTGATATGGATGCGGTGGCTGGCTGGGATGTGGAATTGGTCCATCGGTTGGCAGAATTGACAGATAAAAAGAAGAATGATTTGTTTCAACTAGAAAAAATGCTGCGTTATGAATGTCTTTGATGAAATGCTGGCAGCCTATGAATGCAAAACCGTGGAGGATAAGCTAAATGCCATCCGCGAGGTGATGCAGCAGGTGGCCCTGAGTGGGCTGGCCAAGGGTGGATTTTTTGATAAGGCTGCTTTCTACGGCGGAACCTGCCTGCGTATCTTTCATGGACTGAAGCGTTTCTCTGAAGATATGGATTTTTCGCTGCTCGAATCAACGCCGGACTTCGATTTCAGACCATATTTTGACTGTATTGAAGAAGAATTTGCCGCAGCGGGGCAGAAGGTGGACATTACCTTGAAAAAGAAGACAAAAATCACCCCTATCCAGTCAGCTTTCCTGAAGAGTGATACCGCCCTTTTTAATCTTTCGCTGGAAAGGGGGCGCGTCATCAATATCAAATTAGAAGTAGACACAACGCCACCGCTGGATTTTGCCACTGAAGATAAACTGCTGCTGCTGCCGCGTTCATTCTATGTCCGGTGCTTTACCTTGCCTTGCCTGTTTGCAGGGAAAATGCACGCCTTGCTATTCCGTGCGTGGAAAAACAGGGTCAAGGGACGCGACTGGTACGATTTTGAATGGTATGTCCGCAAGGGAATTGCATTAGATTTCAAGCATTTCTGTCGTCGGGCGTACCAATTTGCCTCTGTGCCGGAAAATTCCCTTACCTTGCAGGGGGTTCAGCAACTCCTCCTTGACAAAATCCGCCAGGTGCGTTTTGCTATGGCCATAAATGATGTGCGGCCATTCATCCGGAATCAGGATTCCCTGCAGATGTGGTCGTCTGATTATTTTGAACAAGTGGCCAGCCTGATGCGAATACGGGACTGACTCTCAAGAAGCTTTTGCATCGGACAAGGAGAAAAGTCCGCAACTGCTTTCCCCTATAAAATGAGCAGGCCGGGATATATTCATATCCCGGCTTATTTTCTTATATGCCGAAACCGAGTATCGGATTAGGCCACTTCAATCCTCAGAAATTCGTGATTTATGCATATCGCATTCATAAGCTCCTCTGAAAAGCGATGGCCCCATCACCCTCTTCGCAGGTGTGGACAGTCTGGTTCTTGGCACAACTGCCTACACGGATGCGGTGGATGCCTCTACCGTGTTCACCGGCATGACCGCAGGTACTTACAACCTGGTATTTGCCAACGGTAATGTTTCGATTGCCTCCGCCGCAATTCCCGAGCCCACCACGGCCACACTTTCCTTGCTGGCTCTGGCCGGCCTGGCTGCCCGCCGCCGTCGTCACTAAAGTGACTTTGGCGTGCCGAGGCCGCCGCAAGTGATTTTGAGAGAATAGTGCAAAAGGAATAGTGAATAGTAGAGTTTTCTACAACGCACCTTTCTGAAAGCACAGCCAGATTGCTGAACAAACCAATCAGAAAAGCCCGTGAGGAGATGTCCTCACGGGCTTTTTCTATCCCTATTCCCTATTCACTTCAATGATATTGACTTCGGGGGGGCTGAAGAAGCGCATGCTGTAGATAGCCCCTACGCCGCGGGTGACAAAGACGCGGCGGTTGCCTTCGAAATCGAAGAGCCCGGCGGGCATGGAGGAGCGGAAGGAGATGGAATCGCCCGTGAAGGGATTGCCCAGCTGCCCGCCGTGTGTGTGGCCGGAGAGCATGAGGTCCCAGTCGTAGCGGCGCAGCAGCCAGCGGCTTTCCGGGTCGTGCGAGAGGAGGAGGACGGGGGCGTTTTCTTTCCCGGCGGGGGCCAGGCAGGTGGCAGGGGCTTCATCGCCCTCATTCCAATCGCCCAGGCCGATGATGCGAAGCGTTGCGCCAGAAGGCGTGGTCCAGTCGATGCGCTGGTTGCGGAGCAGGGGAATGCCGGCTGCCGCATAAACGCGTTCGAGCTGCGCGAGTTTTTCGTAATCGTGGTTGCCGAGGATGGCGAAGGTGGGGGCGATGCTGCGGAGCTTTCCGAACGCTTTTATGGTCCAGCGGGTGCGGTGAAAGCGTTCATATGCGGTCACTAAATCGCCGCCGAAGAGGATGAGGTCCGGCTTGGCAGCGGCGATATGGCCGATTGCCTGGTCGATGAGCTCCGGGGAGTTGTGTAAGTCGGAGAAGAAGGCGATTTTGAGCGGTCCTGCGCCGGGCAGAGCGTCGGCAGGCAGCTGCACGTGGTTACACTGCAGCTGCTTTGCGCTGTAGTCCCCGAAGCATTTTGCGCCAATGCCGCATACGAGGGCTGCGACTGCGAGCACGATGAGCCATTTGCGGAGTTTTTTTCTATGAGCCATGGGGCGGCAGATGTATATATGGTTTTAGTTTGCGTTGAAGATGGCGAGCTGCGGGTCGAGGAAGCGGCCATCTTTGCGGATGAGTGTGTTGTCGAACCAGATTTCGCCGCCGCCGTATTCGGGGCGCTGGATGCAGACGAGGTCCCAGTGCACGGCGGAGTTGTTGCCGTTGGGGGCTTCTTCGTATGCCTGGCCGGGGGTGAGGTGGAAGGAGCCGGCGATTTTCTCGTCGAAGAGGATATCGCGCATGGGGCGAAGGATGTGCGGGTTGAGGCCGAGGGCGAATTCGCCGATGTAGCGGGCGCCGGCGTCGGTGTCGAGGATTTTGTTGAGGGCTTCGTCGCTGCCGTTGCAGTGGGCTTCCACAATCCTGCCGTTTTCGAAGCGGAAACGGACGCCATCGAAGGGGATGCCGTGGTAGATGCTGGGGGCGTTGTAGGCGATGGTGCCGTTGATGCTGTCTTTCACCGGGGCGGTGTAGACTTCGCCGTCGGGGATGTTGCAGTCGCCGCAGCAGGGGATGGCGGGTATGCCTTTGATGGAGAAGGAGAGGTCAGTTCCGGGGCCGGTGATGCGCACTTTATCCGTGGCTTCCATGAGCTTTTTGAGGTAGTCCATGCCTTCGCGCATGGCGGCGTAGTCTGCCAGGCAGCAGCGGAAGTAGAAGTCCTCGAAATCCTCTGTGCTCATGCCGGCGGCCTGGGCCATGCCGGGGGTGGGCCAGGCGAGCACGGTCCACTTGCGGCGGTTGCAGGTGACATCGCTGGCGGCTTTGAGGTGGCGGCTCACAATCTGCATGCGGTCGCCGGGGACATCGGCGCTTTCAAAGGTGTTGGCGTCTGCATAGAAGCAGATGTGCACCTGCATGTCTTCTGCGCGCTGCAGG
>JAFZGH010000143.1 GCA_017555465.1 Akkermansia sp.
GCCACGCTGGAGGCTTCTTCCAGGCGCACATGGCTGGTGAGGGGGCGCAGGTCGCGCATTACGGAATCCAGCACTTCCTGCTGGTCGTCTACACAGATAATGTTAATCGTTTCCATAGATTTGAGTGGTTGGAATGTTAATGGTGAATGAAGTTTCCTGGGCATTGCTGCGCACTTCGATGGTGCCGTTGTAGCTGTCTACCACGCGGCGCACAATGGCGAGACCGAGCCCCAGACCGAAGTCCAGGCCCATTTTCTTGGTAGTGAAGTTGGGGTTGAAAATCTTGTTGAGGTTTTCCTCGTCAATGGCGGGGCCATTGTTTGCGATGGTGACGGAGATGTACTCCGTGGGCAGGAGCTGGACTCCCTGCACATGGCAGCATGCGGCGCTGATGCGGATGCGGGGGTGTTCGGTGTTGCCCTGATCCATGGCATCGCAGGCGTTCTTGATGACGTTGCTCCACACCTGCACCAGTTCGGTCACATCGGCGGTGATGCCGGGCATGGGGGAGAAGTCGGTCTGTACTTCCACGCGCTTGAGCTTGTTGTGCAGCAGGTTGAGCGCATCGGTCACGCTTTGCTCCACGCTGATGCCCGGTTCGCGCGTGCTGTTGCCGCCGCCCAGCAGTTTCACGGCGCGCACTATGCCTGTGGCCAGTTTGGAGGCCATGCGCATGTCCCGCAGGTCGTGCCCGAGCTCCCAGAAACGGTAGTTCTTCTTCAGGTTGCGGGTGAATTTGCCGGGTTGTCTGCAGCCTTCCGCCGTGTTGGGGAAGATGTGCGCCATGACCTTGGCGGCCTCCTGCGGCAGGCTGAGCTCGCGTTCGTAATAACGGGCGGCGCTGCGCAGTTCGCTGGCAGAGACAAAGGAATTATCCTCGAATCCGTAGGAGAAGAGCTCGGCGTTGAGCTTGTCCTCATCTTCCAGGTATTCCTGGAGGCTGTCGGCCACAAACTCGGTGCGGCGGGAGAGCACGCCCACGGCGTTGTTCAGTTCGTGCGCGATGCCGGCGGAAAGCTGGGCCAGGGTGCTGGCCATTTCTGCCCGCTGCAGCACGCGCAGGGCTTCTTCCTTTTCAGAGGTCTTGGTGAAAATGCGGGAGTTCCGGGCGGCCAGTTCATGCACCAGCACCGGGATGAACTGGCGCTCGAAACATCCGTATGTCTCTGCGTCTACCGCCTCCGTGGTGTCGTCCACATAGGTCACCACGGAGTCTTCCAGCGCCACAATATCATTGGAGCTGTGGTAGGAGCGGGAGAAGAAGGCCTGTACGCAGACATAGGAGCCTTCTTCTGCGCGGAATACTTCGTAGCCGCGGGTGCTGGATTCCACGGGGAGGTCAACCCCGGCGTAGGAATCCGCGCGGCGGAAGGCGGCAAAGCTGCCTTTCTTGACGAAGTAGACGCGGTGGCACTCCTCACCCTGGCCCACCAGCTGCTCGCCTTCAGCAAGCTCGATGGTGCGGCCGGGGTCGCTGAAGTACACCGAATTGATGCGCTTCAGCGGCTCGATAATCTGTTCGGGCAAGGGGTGCATGTTGGTATGGGGTGGTTTATCAGCCGAAGAAGCCGACAGCGCCCAGCAGGTACATGAGACC
>JAFZGH010000144.1 GCA_017555465.1 Akkermansia sp.
GACCCGCACCTCATTGCCTTCCCCATCACCGCCCTCGGAGCAGTGGGCGCGGCTCTGGGGCTCATCCCGAACTTTATCAATGCCGGCTGGATCGATGGCAACGCCATTGCCGTGTTCACCGCCATCGGTATGTGCTGGAGCGGTTATCTGAGCACCCACACCGCCATGCTCGATACCCTGGGCTACCGCCACCTGACCTCCAAGGCCATCTGGGCGCACACCATCGGCGGTATCTGCGCCGCCATCGTGGCTCACTGGGCCTATGTTCTGTACACCATTATCTGAAAATCTTATGAAAAAACTGATACCCGCCATGCTGTTGTTGGCCCTGGGGCTTAGCTCCTGCGTCAAGACTGTGACCCGCAAGGAACTGCTCACCCCCACGCTTTCCACCGCTATCGACCACACTGAGCTGACCGACATGCGTTACTACGGTGCTGATGCCGAGTACGACTATTTCACCCGCGGCTACACCCGCTACCGTGTGCTGAAGAGCGAGAACTGCCTGCCCGAGAGTGCCCGCTTCACCTTCGATAACTGGCAGTCCAGCAAGCTCTACCGCGATTGCCTCAAGGATTCCGTGGGCACCACCATCGTGAACAAGTTGCAGAACCTGCTCAACGGTGCTACTGCAAACGGCACCGCTGCCCAGACTCTGCCCACCGCTACGCCTGCCCCGACCTACCAGCCCAAGACGGAGACCGGTAAGGCCATCCAGAGCTGGCTGCAGCAGTACAAGAACGCCCAGTAAAGCGCCTTGCCGCATTTTTGGATAAACCCCGGTTGCTCATTCCAGACAGCCGGGGTTTTTATTGTGCCTGGGTGCGGTTGGTTAATAATCAAATCCGTCTGCCTGCTGCAAATCTTCTACCGAGATGTAGGGGATGAGCTCGGTATCCGGGTGGTTGAAATGCGGGGGAAGGTTGTTTTCGGTGATGATGGTGCAGTTCTGCGGCAGGGGGAAGGCGTGTGGCGCGTGGGCGTACAGCGCCTGTGAGGGTACCATGATGAGCACCCTGGCTGCGGCTTCTGCAGCGGCTCTGGCCCAGGCGGCCTGCACCGGGTGACGGTAGGCGGCCACATCGCTGCGCAGGGCGGGCGGGCAGAGCAGGGCGATATCCGGCTTGCATGCATCATGCAGAGACTGGAGGGAAGCGGGGCTGTCGAGCAGTTGGCATTCTTTGTTCAGCACGCCGCCGGGGCAGATGATTTTGTGCGGCAGGGGGCTGGCCGAAAGCTTTGTCAATAATTCCGGCGAGTTGCAGATGAGGGAGCAGGGCTTCTTCTCCAGCTGCGAAACCAGCACCAGCGACAGCATATCCGCCTCAAGATAAATGCGCATACCCTTTTCAATGTGGCGGCAGGCGAGTTGCGCCAGCTGGCAGTCCGGGCGGGTGGAGGCATCACTCCCCGGTGTGGGCAGTATGTATCTGGCGCCGCCATGCACGCGTTTCAGGAGCCCCTGGGCCTGCATGTCCACCAGGTCGGTGCGGATGGTTTCATCCGTTACGCCCAGCTCGCGGGCCAGGGCTGCGGAGCGGATGCTGCCGCGCTGCTGCAGCAGGCGCAGGATGTAGGCGCGTCTTTCCTGTGCCACATACATGTGCCGTCAATGTTGGAAGGTGGAGGCAAACTCATCCAGCTTGCTGAGGAGAAGTCCGGCAGCTTCGCGGAATACCGCTGCAATTTCCTCGTCGGCCTTGATGCAGCGCGCACAGAGCTCCTGCACATGGCGGTGGATAATCTGCACGCGGCGGCTGGCCAGGTCTACCGGGAATGAGGACTGGCGGGTCAGCAGAATGGTGGCCAGAATGTAGGAAACAACACCTGCATAGCGCTTCACGAATTCTTCCGTCTCCGCCTTGCCCACATTCTCGCGCACCATCATGTGCTTCTGCACCAGCATGGTCAGGCGGGAGGTCTCCTGGAACAGCGGGTGGTGCATGGCCTCACGCACCGCTTTGGCGTGCTCCGGCAGCACAAAGTCGAGCACATCCCACTCGCGCGCCGTGTCGTTTTCCGGCGGCATGTGGGCTTCATCCTCGGCGGCCATCTGGTTGAGCAGGTCGGTGCGGTCCATCACATAGGCTTCCGACATGGCTCCGCCGGGTTCGTTGCCGTATTTGCTGCGGATAGTCGGGTGAATCGCCATGTAGGCCTCGGCGCGGTTCAGCCGCGTATCCCAGGAGCAACTGGGCAGCTTTTCCTCCTGAATCAGCTGCAGGGCAGGGCCTTTGAAACGCGATACATTATAGGACACATGGTCGCGCAGGGCTTCCATGTTCAGGAATGCCTGCGTGTTGGCCTCAGCCCAGCTCATGTCCCACTGGGGCAGGGAAATATCGTAGTCAAAATCTGTAGTCTCGATGAGGATGCGCGTATCCCGCTCCACAAAAAGCTCCACGGAGAGCTGGTTGCAGAGCGCGCGGCGGTTATCCTGCTCCGGGACTCGGTGGGAAAGCGTGATATCCCCCGCCTGGACATGGCCCTTGGCGTGGCTGCGCATGCGGGCCAGCACCGGGTGCTCTTCCGCTTGCGCCTGGGTACAGTTGCGGTTGGTGAAGCTGACCCGGCAGCCGGCAATATCGCGGAGGGTGTTGCCCTGCAGGATGAAGTCGATGGGCTCACCTGCATCCACCCCCCAGAGGGTGAGATGCGTGACACCCCGCGTGGTGTTATCAATAACGCCACGTGTGATAAGCGGTGTGATGACAGCAAGCATGATGAGAGACGGAGAGAGGAGAAGGCAGGTTGTGCTTACTTGCTGCTGGGGGCGGGCAGGGCGGCGGCCAGGGCGGCCACGGCATCGGGAGCGTTCATGAGCTCCACCACGGCATCCCACTTGCCCAGCATGAGCGCTTCGCGCGGCTCGGCCGGCATGTTGATGGGGAAGCTGGCAGTGGCGCAGCTCAGGGTCATGCTTTCCAGGTCAACCGTCCACTGGGTATCCGGTGCGGCGGTGGTGATTTCCATGGCTCGGGCTATGTCCTCGCGGCTGGCGCGCACGCAGGGCAGGCCGATGCCGCTGCTGTTGCCGAAGAAGATTTCGGCAAAGGTCTCGGCCACAATGGCCTGCACACCGCTGCGCTTGATGGCCTGCGGGGCATGCTCGCGGGAGGAGCCGCAGCCGAAGTTCTCGCCACCCAGGATGATGGTGGCACCGGCGTGCTGCGGGGCATCGATGGGGTGGTTCTTCGAGCTGCCGTCTGTGTTGAAGCGCTCATCGTAGAACATGGTGCCAGCCAGTTCATCGAAGGTGATGCACTTGAGGAAGCGGGCAGGGATGATGCGGTCGGTATCCATATCCGCCCCGGCCACGGGAACGGCCTTGCCGCTGATGCTGATAATCTTGGTAAGAGGCATATCTGGTGAAAGTGGGGGGTTATCGGATATCGAAAACTTCGCGGGCATCTGCCACGGTGCCGGTGACGGCGGCTGCAGCGGCCATGATGGGGCTCATGAGCAGGGTGCGCCCGGTGGGGCTGCCCTGGCGGCCCTTGAAGTTGCGGTTGCTGGTGCTGGCGCAAATCTGGTCGCCCACCAGCTTGTCCGGGTTCATGGCCAGGCACATCGAGCACCCGGGAAGTCGCCATTCAAAGCCTGCTTCTCGGAAAATCTGGGCAATGCCCTCCTCCTCGCACTGCAGGGCAGTCATCTGCGAGCCCGGCACGGCCAGTGCCTTAATGCCCGGCTTCACCTTGCGCCCCTTCAGGTAGGGGGCCACGGCGCGGAAGTCGGTGATGTGGCCATTCGTGCAGGAACCGATGAATACCACATCCACCGGAAGCCCCTTGAGCGGCTGGCCGGGGGTGAGCTTCATGTACTCCAGTGCGGTGGTGTAGGCCTTGCGGCCTTCCTCGTCGCGCGCCTGTTCCGGGGCGGGCACGGTGCCGCCGATGCCGATGTTCATATCCGGCGAGATACCCCAGGTGACGGTGGGCTCAATTTCCTCTGCCGGGATGATGACCACGTCATCGTACACGGCATCGGCATCAGAGGCAAAACTCTTCCAGCGGGCCACGGCGGCATCCCACTCGGCGCCCTTCGGGGCATAGGGGCGGCCCTTCAGGTATTCGAAGGTGGTTTCATCCGGGTTGATGTAGCCGCAGCGGGCGGCACCTTCGATAGCCAGGTTGCAGAGGGTGAGGCGGCCATCCATATCCATGGATTCAATGGCGCTGCCGCCGAATTCGTAGGCATAGCCCAGGCCGCCGTTGGCTCCCAGCTTGCCGATGATGTGCAGGGCTACGTCCTTGGCGGTCACGCCGGGGCGCAGCTCGCCTTCCACGCGGATGTTGCGCACCTTGAGCGGGCTCATGGCCAGGGTCTGGGTGGCCAGCACATCGCGCACCTGGGTGGTGCCGATGCCCATGGCAATGCTGCCCACGGCGCCGTGGGTGGCGGTGTGGGAGTCGCCGCAGACGATGGTCATGCCCGGCTGGGTGATGCCCAGCTCCGGACCCACCATGTGCACAATGCCCTGGCGGCCGCTGGCGAGGTCGAAGAGACGGATGTTGTTTTCCTTGCAGTTGCGGCGCAGCTCGTTGAGCATGGCGGCAGCGCGGGGGTCGGCAAAGGGCTCGCACTGGTCATCGGTGGGGATGATGTGGTCCACCGTGGCAAAAAGTCGCTCCGGGTGCAGTACGGGCAACCCCAGCTCGCGCAGCATGGCAAAGGCCTGCGGCGAGGTCACCTCGTGCAGGTACATGGTGGCAATGAACAGCTGCGTACGCCCATCCGGCAGTGTTCCCGCCGTGTGCGCGTCCCATACTTTTTGGTATAATGTCTTACCCATAGTCTTGCTTATGTGCCAATGTAACATAGGCGCGCGGTAGAGTCAAGTGGTCAAGACACGCAGAATGACCGCTATGACACAAGCTGCGGCGGAATGCAGATTTGTCAGGATGTAGAATTTTGGATTTTGAATATGAGGAGTTCCGCGTGCGCATGCCCGCCTTAATCTTTCGTTAAATTGAAAAACCGGTTCCTGCATTGCGCAGGAACCAGTTTTGATGAGTTTTTGTGCGGTATCTTTACTCGCCCAGAACCTCAGCGCGCTCCTCGAGCAGCTCGGCGCAGGAAGCGTCGATCTTGGCGCGGGAGAACTCGTCGATGGGCAGACCTTCAACGATGCTGTAGGTGCCGTCCGCATTGGTGCGGGTGGGCTGGGAGCAGATGATGCCGGCGGGCAGACCGTACTTGGTGCCGTCGGTGTAGGAAGCCACGGAGAACCAGTCGCCCTCGGCGGTGGGGGTGGTCAGGTTCTTCACCGTCATCAGGGCGGCGTTGGCAGCGGAGGCAGCGGAGGAAAGGCCGCGGGCCTGGATGATGGCGGCGCCGCGCTGCTGCAC
>JAFZGH010000002.1 GCA_017555465.1 Akkermansia sp.
AGCAATGAATTACGAGAAGGGAATGACGCTGCGACCTGGTGACAAGGTGCTGGTCGAGGCTACCGTGAATGTCGGGTTCGACGGTTATGTAAATATCCGCATCGACGCGGTTAATTATGCAGGGCAGCCCCGCACGCTGGGCGGGTTTGTGCCGTTTGAGCTTATAACGAAAAAAGAAGACAATGAATAAGCTGGACAAGGAAGTTGTGCGGGTATGCAATAAGTTGACGGAGAAGCCTGGCAGAGGTGTGATTCTGTTCGTGGTTGAGCCTGATGGGGTGCACGAGAATGGAGTGATTTACGGCTACCATGCTGTGAGCTCGGGCAGGAATATGCTGGTCCGCACGCTGATTCAGGTGCTTTCGGCTGGTTTTAAGCGGTTGATTCACCTGATGCTGGGGAAAGGAGGCGAGCGATGATTCTGACGATTGAGCTGCCACCTGTGGACAAGCGGCTGGATGTGAATCACGGCAAGCACAACGGGCTCGCCCGCGCGAGCGCTGTGAAGAAGGCGCGAGTTGCCGGGAAGTTTCTTGCGCTTGAGGCAATGCAGCAGATGGGCGTAAGCCGTGGCCAGATGCGCCCGAGGTTCGTGTGGCTGATGACCAACTGGCGCGGCCATAGGGTTGATTACGATAACAGGCTGGCCAACATTAAGGCGTATCAGGATGGTATCTTTGACGCGCTGGGTGCTAATGATAACGAGGTTATGGCAGGGTGCAGCTCTGTTCGCCACCTTCCGAAGGAACATGCTGACCGCCACCTGACCATGCGGCTGATGCTGTTTGAGTATCTCGGCGAGTTTCTGGGGGCTCTGCGCTCTTTGGATGTGGATGCGGACGTGGAGCCCGTTCGCAAGGGCGATAGTTTCCTGCCAGGCTTCGCGGGCGGAGTGGTTGGCGATACTATACGGCGCGGCAATGCTTGAGGTGTGTGTGTTCTTTGGTCTGATAATAGCGATTCTTTTTAACGATGAGAGAGACTGATAGTTTGATTCTGGCGGAGCTGGATGGTGAGCATTCTGACGCGGCGCTGTATGAGCTGCTGCTTGGTGAAGCTCGCTGTGCAGCTGCAGAGGGTGATTGGGCTGGCGCCTGGGAGGCCGTGGAGGGCTCTCAGATGCTGCTCACGAATCCGGGTCTTTATGAACGGCTGCGCGAGCTTGGCGGCGGCGATACAGAAGGGACGATTTGTGAATGAGTTGGCACTATTTGCAGGGGGGGCGGCGGCATTCTCGCTGCCGGATTACTTGGCCTCCATACGGTCTGCGCGGTCGAGATTGAGCCAAGCGCGAGAGAGATGCTGCTTGCCCGACAGAGGGATGGAGTGCTGCCGAGGTTCCCGATTTGGGACGATGTGCAGAGCTTCGATGGAAGGCCATGGAGAGGACTTGTCGATGTCATATCCGGCGGCTTTCCGTGCCAGGACATTTCCGTGGCTGGAAAGGGAGCCGGTATCGAGGGAGCCCGAAGCGGGCTCTGGCGAGAGATGTTCCGAATCATTTGCGAGGTTCGACCGAGGTTCGTCTTCGTGGAGAATTCACCCATGCTTGTTTCCCGAGGACTCTCCGTTGTACTTGGGGACCTGGCCGACGCGGGGTATGATGCGGAGTGGTGTGTGCTGGGAGCGGACGATGTGGGAGCCCCGCATGTTCGTAAGAGATTCTGGCTGCTTGCGCATGATTCCAACGCCAACGGCTTGCAACGCCCCGAACAAGGGTGCGAACACACGCGGGCCGAAGGGTATCATGGAGGTTGCACGCACGGATTGGATGCCAGGGGAGACGTGGCTCACGCCGATGGCGCTGGATGGGATGAGGAGCAATATGAAGCTGGAGAGTCTGGCGAAGCATTGGGCGCACCACCCGAACAGCAATCTGGCCGAACAGGTTGCCGTGAGGACGCTGTACCCCACCCCCACCTGTCAGGATGCGAGCAACAATGGCGGACCCAGCCAGATGAAGCGCAACACGCCGCCGCTGAATGCGGTGGCTGGTGGAGCTCTGAACCCCGTGTGGGTCGAGTGGCTGATGGGGTGGCCGCTCGGGTGGACCGGCTGCGAGCCCTTGGAAATGGACAAGTACCGCTGGTGGCGGCTTGCGCATTCAAGATTCTTGGAAAAAGTTTGATGGAGAGATGAATAAGTATCAGCATTATATAGAGATAACGCAGGCAATAGATACCGAGCTGTCACGATGGGAGCGCAAGCTGCTGCCCGGTTTGATTGTGGATAGGCGAGTTATTTACCACACGCAGGACGATACCCACACTTTCCAGGCGGAGGTTATATACCCGCCATATATGAGCCTGATGTGGAGGTTTGAGTTCTGCATTGAGGACCTTGAGACGCCGGCGGATGCGCTGGAGCACATGCGCGAGGCTTATGAAACAGCCTGCGAGGAGATGGGATTATTCATGGAGGATAGCTCCGAAGACTTGTCTCTTGACGTGTCACGCAAAAATTGTGACGGGGTGTCACAGAAAACGCGGGAGGTGTATCATGGCTGACTGGTTAAAGATGCGTCACGCGCTGGTCCGTAGCCCGAAGGTGCACCGTCTGGCAAGGCTTTTGAGCGTGGATAAGTATTACGCTCTCGGCGTGGCTTACGCCTGGCTGTGCTGGGTCGATGAGCAGACAGAGGACGGGCATACCCACCTGCTTCCTGATGAGGTGGACGCTGAGATGCTTCTGACGGGATTTGCTGATGCTCTGCGCGCTATAGGCTGGGTGGAGCTGGATGAGGCGACGGGGGAAGTGGTGGCCGTGGATTGGGAGAAGCATTGCGGACCTACCGCCAAGAAGCGGGCTGAGGATGCGCTGCGGCAGGCCAAAAAGCGAGCCCGCGACCGTGCCGATAATGTCACGGAAGTGTCACAGAAAAACTGTGACAAACGCGTGACCAGAAAAGAAAAGAATAATATAGATACAAAGGGAGAGCATAGTACAACGGTGGATACAAGTTCGCCGGATGTGCCCTGCCCGCCCGCGCCGGATGATTTTGCAGGGTGGCTGAGGGCGGTTGGCGCGGTGATTCCGATGCTGCGGCGGCTGAATCTGGACCGGCCGCT
>JAFZGH010000145.1 GCA_017555465.1 Akkermansia sp.
CTGCACATAGGAGGCCATGCGGGGGGGAGTCTTGAGCTGGCTCTCACGCACAACGCAGATATCGCCGTTGTAGTTCACGGCGTGACCTTTGCGGAGCTGAATAACGGGAACTTTTGCCATAACGCGCGGAGAGTAGCAGAGGACTCCCTTATAGTCAAGCTTTTTCTCATGCCGCGCCGCGCGGATATCAAAAAAAGGCAGCGCCAGTGAACTCCGGCGCCGCCTTGACTGGTTATATCATCAGAATGCCACGCGCATGCCGACCTGGGCATCGAAGCTATTCGAATCGCCGCGGATGATACCCTCCGCCGTGCCGAAGAGCGAGACACGGTTACTCACCGGCACCTCCAGCCCCGCGCCGATTTCCCAGCCCCAGCGTTCACGCTGGGCGCATTCCTGGCGGTAATCATAGCCTTCATAGCGCATCTTCACCGCCGGATTCACATCACCCACGGAGCCGATGGCCCCCGTCTGCACGGTGAACATACCGGCCGGGGCATCACCCAGGGGCGTGAGCATGGCGTTATAACGCACACCCAGGATTACATCAGTCGCCCAGGCATCCTGGCTACGGACGGTGAGCGCCCCATCCCGGAAGCTGTCGAGGTGGTTCCAGGAGCTTTCCACCGCACCGAAGAGCTGCACGTTGGAACTTTCGGTCTTCATGACATCGTATGCGACTTCCTGCATGAAGTTGATGGCGTAGCCATCGGCATCCATGGCTTTCTTACTCCAGCGCTTCATGTGGTGGGTGTGAAGCCCCATGCCCAGCGAGGTAACAAAGCTCCAGCGAGCCTTGCCGTACACGCTGTACACATCGAAGCGGGTGTTATCCTCATGGCGGCGGCGGGCGTCATCCGTACCAAGACTGGTGCGGCCATACTCCACAGCTACGCCCATGGTGGCATCTTCATCGGCCATGTATTCCAGCAACATCATGGCGCCGGCTTCGGTACGGTTGTAACCGGGCCCGTGCGAGTCAGCATCCACCTTATTATTATCATAGAATCCCTGCACGCCTACGCGCCAGCGGCGCATATCGGTGACAGTCGATGCAGGCGAGAGTTCATTTCCCTTATTATCAACACTGCCGGGCACATGAGTGGTGGTGAAACCCAGGGAAGCCCCCTTGCCCATGCTGGCGCGCAAGCGGCGCAGGTGCGCCATGTTGCCATCCAGCTGGCTGCTCATGGCAGTGGCAAATTCATGACCACTCATGGAATCAATCTGCGCCTTGACCGCCGCTTCATCGCGGGAATTCACCAGCTCCGAAACCGCGGGCGAAGCATTGCCATCTGCGTCCATCGCCTGGAGAACGGAATAAAAGCGGCGCTGGTTGTTATTCAGCGACAGAGTGCCTGCATTCAGTTCCTGAATAATCAACACGCCATTTTCCAAATCCCAGAGGTTGGCGGAAACCGTCTCGCCATTCAGCGTGATGGCCACCTCGCCCACGTTGTCCACCTCATCAAAACCGAACACGGCAATGCGCCCGGAAGCATCGGCTGCGTTGGTCACATTCACCGTTGAGCCAGAGGCCAGCGTCAGGCTCTTGCCCGTCGCACCAGCATCATTGCTTCCTTCCATATCTACATTGAGTGTGCCGCCCAGCACGGAAAGCTGCTCCACTCCGGAAATAACACCCGCCTTGGTATTCAGCGTGCCATTCAGCTCCACCGTCACAGAAGTACCATCGGCCGCATTCGTGAGTGATTCAATGGTGGTGCTGCCGTTATTCACGTTCACCTCGGTGAAATCCGCCAGACGCACGGCTCCCGAGTAAGCCGCAGCAGCCGTGCCGAAATCAATACTCTTCATGCCAGCCACAGAGCCAGGGGTATCGGCGGCTGCATTATTGGAACCACCATTGAGCGTACCAGTCACCGTGGCGCTGTCGCCGGTCATCACAATGGCGGTGCTGCCGCCCACCTGGTCATTCATACCGGCTGCGTACACATCGCCGTTGATCGTGCCGCCGGAAATGTTGATACGGGTATCATTCGTCACGGTGGCAGGCGCATCATCATAAGTACCGCCGCCGTAGACATTGCCGGTGATTTCACCGCCGGAGATGTTGATTTCCGTGGAATCCACCGTAGACTGGCGGCCACCGGCATACACATCGCCAATGACTTCAGCAGAACCGGAGATGTTGATACGCACCTTGCCATCCACACCATCGAACGAGCCGCCGGCACCGCGGATGGCATCCTGCTGACCTTCCTTACCCACGGTGCCGCCGCTGATGTTGATAGTGACACCATCGGCGCCGATGTTGTGGGAAGCCGCGGCTTCACCTTCGCTGGTGGTGTTGCCGCCGCGAATCTGCCCTACTGAGCCGCCGGTGATATTGATTTCCACCCCCTGCACCTGGGCAGGCGTGTATTCCGGGCGGGCATTCGTGGAATCGGTCATGTTTGCACCACCGACCAGGGTACCAACCGTGCCGCCGGAAATGTTAAAGGTAATCTTGCCGCTGGTGACATCCGAATGTAGGTAAGTGCCTAATAATTTACCGACATTACCGCCCTCCATATCGATGACAATATCGCGGGTATCTGCCACACCATCCAGATACGGCACCTGGTCAATTCCGCTGTTTACATAAGGGACGGAATATGGCCCCGCCACATACTGGGCATCGGTAGCATCTGTAATGGTGGTGTTGATATCGAACACTGCCATTGCGCCCGTACCGCTCACCAATGTGGCCTGACGGGTCACGCCCGCTACATCCGGCGGCATCTGATAACCGCCCACCAGTTCCCGGCGCGTGCCATCCAGATACGCCTGCTTATCGCTTGTTTCATCTGCTTTACAACTCATCGTGCCGGCCACCACCACAAAGGCAGCAGTGCTCAGCAGAGCCAGAATTCGTTTATTCCTAATCTTCATAGTTACACAGGGCTGCCGATTCACACAGCCGCTGTGCGCGAGCTTATCGCAGTTAGAGTTTCAATTGCAAGGAGTTAGAATATCAATTAACCCCTCGCGCCTTACCCGGTCGGGTCAGCGTTTCAGGAAATAACGCACCATGATGAAGTTCAGAGGCACCACAATCACATACACCGGCAGCGGCAGCAGCGATTCCGGGCGCCCCAGAACCGGCAGCCAGTCCACCAGCCAGGGAGTCAGCCAGATGAGCAGCATGCTAAGCGCATCCCCTGCCCCCACCGCACGGAAAAAGTTCAGCAGAATCAGGTGCATGAAGGCATTGACCAGGTGGGAAAACGCAAAGCCCAGCCCCTTACGCACACTGCCCTGCGTCTTGAAGGTCCAGCGAAGCGAAGCAAAGTAATTAGCCACAAAACTGACCACATACCCCACCGCATACGTGGCGGTAATCGCCCAGACATCAGCCTCACTTAAATCAAACAACCAGTTGAGCAGCAGGTACACGGCAAGGTGTACCAGAGTGGCGCCCACACCCACCACAAAGAAGCGGGCAAACTCTCCCCCTGTCTGTCTCACAGCAGCAGTCGCCATCACAGCACACCGGGTGCAAAATAGAATTTCAGCAGCTCCATCTGGTCTTCCTTGGTCAGCAGGTAGCCATCCTTCGGGTCGAGCCACTGGAAGGAATGAATCGATTTACGGTCAGAGCCTCGCGGGTCCGTCTGCTCCGGATCGCGCAGGCGCTTTGCCAGCGAAGGATTGAGCAGATTCACCAGTTCTGTGGTGGTCAGCGGCGGCATGGCCGGTATAATCGCCGGGATTCCCAGAGGGATACAGCGGTCCACATCGCCCATGATGCGCTGCGGCAGGTACAGCTGGTGGTATTCCAGCGGAGCAAAGGGAAGCGGCTTTTTCGAATCATCCGGATTCAGCAGAGTGGCCAGCAGCGGATTAAAAGCGGGGTCCACGCTGGCAATCTCAGGGATATGCACATTGAGCACGCGGCCATACTGGCGGTTCAGCTCGCGGTACAGGTTGATGCGGTTCTGCACATAAGGATCATCGCTGCTTTCCAAAGCCGGAGTATTCTCATCTGCCGTGTCAGGCAGCATATCGCAGGTCGTCACAAAAACAGTGAGCTCCGGCTTGATATCGGCCAGGTGGTTAATGAGATAATTCGTGGCGCGGGTATCGGCCTCCACATCTGCGCGCACAGCAGCCGGCCCATTCGCAATGGCGTTATCCAGATACACCATCATGCCGAACGTGCGGCCGAAGGTGAGCTTGAAATTATCTTTATCAATCAGATAATCAAAAAAGCGGCGTTTCGTCCAATATTTGCCGAAAACCGTGCTCGCACCCAGGAATGCTGTTTCGTGTGCCATGATAGTGATATGCTACGCCCACGCATTTTAACGCATTTTGCCTGCGATGGCAAGCAGGAAAGTCAGCAACAAAAAAAG
>JAFZGH010000146.1 GCA_017555465.1 Akkermansia sp.
TGTTGTAGGTGGCATAAAGCCAGTACCCTATTATTTCATTTAATATTAATTACAAACAACACGATTGGTGAAAAGCACCCGACGTGGATAATAGCCTAAATTTTCCCAAAAGCAAGCATATTTTGCGTGTCTGCTTCGAGTTTCTTATTGCCTTCTTATTGCCACAATTGGTACCAGACGATGCCCGCGGCGACGGATACCAGCAGGCTCATGACGCGTGCTGTCATGCGCAGCCAGCTGCGGGTGTTCAGGTAATGGTGGGTGATGGGTATGGGTAGTGAGTTGTCCTGTCCATTCAGGCAGATGCCATCCTTGCTTTCCTTCAGTCTGAGAAAGGTGTAGGTCGCCTGCATGGCGGTGGCTTCTGCCATGCAATCCCAGGGAATGAAGCAACGAATACCGCGGCTCATGCGAATGCTCACGCCGCGTTTGCTGCGGCGTGTTTCCTCGCCCATGTAGTTTTCTGTGCAGAATTGGTCTTCGATTTCTGAGAACCAGGAAAGTCCCATACACGCCCCGAATGAGAAAAACAGGGCGCTGGTAAACATTTCATCCGACCAGATAAAGGGACTGAGCAGCCCCGCCACCAGCCAGGGAATGAATACCTTCACATAGCGCCACCTCGGCAGGCAATGCGGGGAAAGCATGAAGTACACTGCATTCTCGAACGAGTCTTCTTCCTGGTGCTCGACCTTGTTTTCTGCGATTTGCTGCTGGATGTGAGCCAGCACACTATCGCGCAGAGCTGCGTCAATGGGCAGGGCGTAGAGGGTGTCATTTCCCTCATCCTCTACTATGATGTTATCATCCAGCAGCCAGGCACTCGCGAGACTTTCCCATGGCAGCATCAGGCTGGGAGCAGGCTTGTCGGTGCGGTAGAACAGGATTCCCCGACGGGTGCAGCGCCAGTACCGACAGAGGAGCTGGAGCCAGTTTCCTGCACGCGCGCTGGCGCTGAGGGTACATTCATCGTCCGATATCTTCAGCGAGCTCAGGATGAAGAGAACACCCATGATAAACGAGCTCTGAAAGGGACCGTCACACCACCATGCCACCAGTCCCACCAGGCTGCCCACCAGAAACGCAATTGCCAGGCGACCCCACCAGTTGCGGCGGGTGCTATTTGTTTCATGAGTTTCTGGCAGAGGGTAAATCATTGATTGTCCTTGTCGGGGTACGGGGCTTTTTTGCTTTCGGTATACTGCCAGCCGGGCAGCAGGTGATTCCAGAAGTCAATATGTTCGCTTTCCTGTTCCGCCTGCATGCGTTCCGATGTCATGCGGAAGGGGTACACCTGCACGGGGATGCATTTTGTCCCGGCGTTGAATGCTTCGTTCACCATGGTGTAGATTTCCTCTATCACCGGGTCGGTCATGGCAAAGCAGCCGATGGAATCATCCCCGCCGTGAATCATGATAAACGAGCCGGTGCGCCCCAGCTGGCGGTCATAGCTGTTCGGGTAGCCTATGTTGAAGGAAAGATGATAGGCGCTGCGAGGATTCAGGCTGCTTTTGTACACCCGGTAAAAACCTTCTGGGGTCTGCTTATCGCCCTCGGCTGTCTTGGGGCCGAGCTTGCCGCTCATGGCTTCTATTTCGTAGGTTTTGATGATGCGCCAGGAGTTGTCCGCTTCCCGGATCCAGAGTTCGAGTTCCCAATCTTCCTTGATGATGCGGATAAA
>JAFZGH010000147.1 GCA_017555465.1 Akkermansia sp.
CTTTACAGGAGAGAGTTCCTGTACCCAGGGTTGGGCGGCAGCGTTCTTGAGCACGGTGTAGAGCTGCGGGTTGAGCGTCACACTGCTGGAATAGATGACCACCTCGGGCATGAGTTCGTTGATGACCTCGCGCAGTTCGGGGGAATCCATGACCGAGCGCAGGTGGTTCAGGCGTTGCCAGCCGCGCATGAGGGCGGCGCTGCTGTTTTCCAGTGCATCGAAAGTGTTGGCATAGGTGGGGGCCTGCACCTGGCAGATGCCTTCAATGGCGGCTTTGGCCTGCTCAATGGCCAGGCGGATATCCACGCGGGCTTTTTCCGGGCTCAGCTGCGACCAGGCAGGCAGCTGCGTATCATCGATAAAGGGGTGTTCAAGTGTCATCTTGCCGCCCATGATAGCACGCCTGCGGCAGCGTAGCAACATGCCATTGCGTTCTACAAATTCCCCCGTCACACTGGCGCGTGACGGGGGGATGAAAAAAAGCTTTGCTTTATTTTTAGCCCATGAGGATGCTCAGGCAGCGGGGGTCGAGCTGTTCCCAGGGGAGGTCGGCCTTGGTGAAGTGGCCGTAGTTGGTGGTCTTGCGGAAGATGGGTTCGCGCAGGCCCAGCACGCGCTCCATGTCGGCAGGCTTGAAGGAGAAGGCCTCGTTGATGCGGTCGATGATGACCTGCTTGTCCACCTTGGCGGTGCCGAAGGTTTCCACATCAATCATGATGGAAACGGGACTGGCCTTGCCGATGGCGTAGCCCACCTGCAGCTCGCAGCGGTCTGCCAGGCCGGCAGCCACCACATGCTTGGCCACCCAGCGGCACATGTAGGCGCCGGAGCGGTCCACCTTGCTGCAGTCCTTGCCGGAGAATGCGCCACCGCCGTGGCGACCCATGCCGCCGTAGGTATCCACGATAATCTTGCGGCCAGTGAGGCCGGAGTCACCGTGGGGACCACCCACCACGAAGCGCCCCGTGGGGTTGATGAAGAATTCGGTTTCGGGGGTGATGAGCTCGGCGGGCAGGCAGCGGCGGATGAGGTTGGTGCAGAACTCGCGGATGGTGGCGATGTCAACATCCTCGGTGTGCTGGGTGCTGAGCACCACGTTCAGGATGCGGGCAGGGCGGCCGTTCTCGCCGTATTCCACGGCTACCTGGCTCTTGCTGTCCGGGCGCAGCCAGGTGACAGCGCCGCTGTGGCGCACCTTGGCCAGCTCCATCATGATGCGGTGGGAAAACATGATGGGGGCGGGCATGAGCTCCGGCGTTTCGTTAGAGGCGTAGCCGAACATGATGCCCTGGTCACCAGCGCCTTGTTCGGCACCATCCTTACCTTCGGCTTCGCGGGCATCCACGCCCTGGGCGATGTCGGGGCTCTGGGTGGAGAGATAGTTGGTGATGTCCACATTCTCGGCGTTGAAGAGCTCGTCGTCTGCAGCGGTGCGGTAGCCGATTTCGGCGATGGTGTCGCGCACAATCTTTTCGTAGTCAATCACGGCCTTGGTGGTGATTTCACCAGCCAGTACCACGTGGTTATCCTTCACCAGTGTTTCGCAGGCAACGCGGCTGGCGGGGTCCTGAGCCAGACAGGCATCGAGAATGGAATCGGAGATGAGGTCGGCCACTTTATCGGGATGCCCCTCGCCCACGGATTCAGATGTGAATATGTTGGTGTAGTTCATGTGCTTGTCTTGTTGTTTATTCGTAATTTGTAAAACTGAACTGGCGCAGGCCGCTGGGCAGGGTTTCCTGGGCCTTGCCGAATTCGGCCATGGCCGAGGTGGCAATGAGGGCGGCCTTGTTGCTGATTTCGGGGGAATAGTCCAGCATGCACTGGAAAATATCCCAGAGCAGGGTCATTTCATTGCGGAATTGCTGCGCCTGGATGATGAAGCTGCGGAAGCCGGCGGCGTAGAGTGCCGTGGCTTCATCTCGCGTGAGATTGAAGCTGGCTTTCTGCTGCAGTTCGGCAGGGGTGCATTTCTGGCAGCCTACGCGGCTGATGAGGTCTGCGCGGCGGCGCATGAGTTCTGTGTCGTATGGCGCGCGGCGCATGTCAGCCAGCAGGGCGGTGTGCTCGCGGCGCACCGGGCAGTTGCGCAGGCAGGGGTCGTTGATGACGATGTCGAACTTTTCTTTCTGCTCCAGTGCTGAGGTGATGCTTGGTTTCACGGCATCAGCCGGGTGCAGGCACACGCGGTCATACTGCGTGGCGAGCTTATTGTACAGAGCAGCGCTGCGCTTGCCTTTTTCCATGACCAGGCGGTTGGCGTGGCAGTATATTTTCAGCTGGGGCAGGGCAGCGCGCAGTCGGGTGGCAAGGGCATCGCTGGCCACGCAGACGGCATTTTTGCGGACGCGGTCGCGCTTGTACAGTTCCTGCACCAGCCCGATGCAGTATGAATCTGCCATGTCAGCTTCGCTCAGATTCGGGTTGTCAAATACCAGGATAACCCCCACTTGCTGCTGGGCGTATGCTTCCAGCGCCTGGCAGTAGGAGTCAAAAGCGATGGGGCGGCGCTGCACGAACCAATCCAGTGTCCAGCTGCAGGGGGGGCATCCGGCTACGCAATCAAAGCGGCGCACTCCCAGCATCTGGTTCAGAAAGTTGTGGATGGTAAGCAGGCTGTTGTCAAAACGCATGGCGCCGCCCACTGTCCAACGGGCCTGTGGCAGGTAATCCCGGGTCAGGAATTGCAGGTTCAGGAGAGCTTGCTCAGGGGTGATTTCTGGTGTGCTCATGGTTTTCAATAGGGTAGGATGGATTCCCAGAACATCTGGCCGTTGCGGTGCATGGCGTTCTCGCCCGGTGCATCGTTGCGCAGGGTGAGTCGCAGCAGATCGAAGAGGATGGAGGAGGCGTTGGCGTGCCCGCGTCCTTGTACTTTGAAGTGGCGGAATCCCATGTCCCGGAGTTTCTGGATTTCCGGCGTGTTGAGTGCCAGCACGCTCTTCTGTGCGTCAGCCAGCAGCGTGTAGAGGCTGCGGCAGCCGTTGGTGGCCTGCATGGATTCGAATTTCGAGCTGTCGTGGCTCATGAAGGTCAGGGCTGTCTCGGAAAGTGTTTTGTAGTGGAAGGCTCGAATCGGGCAGTTGCGGATGCAGTATTCGTTGATGAGGAGGATGTGGCGTTCCTTGTCCTCAATCTTTTCCAATAAGTCGTAATTGAGTACATCATCAGGATGCACCATAACCTCATCATACTCATCAGCCAGGCGTTTGTACGCATCCAGCTTGCCTTTGCCGCCCCCATTAGTGATTTTGAGGATGGAAGAGATGATTTTCAGCGTCGGGTATTCCTTGCGGATGTGTTCGCGCAGAATGTCGTTGGCCAGGATGACGGCGTTTTTACCCGTAGGATTGTGGCGGGAGAAAAAGATGCACATGGCATTGCCGAATGAATCCTTGAGGTGCGTTTCGTTCAGCAGCAGGTTAGTGAAAGTCAGGTAGACGGCGATGTTGCGCTTCTCGTATTCCAGCCCGGCAGCGCGCACTTCCTCTGCTTCCCGCATCAGGTGTTTGAGAACGCGTCCGGAGTTCCATTCGCAGAGGGGAGCACCATGCACAATGTTGAAAACTTCGAATCCCAGCAGGAGTTTGCAGTAATCGTAAAATCCTATCAGCTCGCGGTCGTTGACGAACGCGCCTGAGACATCCCACACGGCGTCAGGCCAGAGCGGGTTCTGATAGAGGGATTGTGTTTGCACGGCGCGCCATTCTACCAGTTAAGCATCTTAGGTGCAAGCGCAATTTCCCATTTTTGGCTAGGTTTACGCGCGCACGTGTGGCGCATACGCCGTTTCTGCTTGACTTAACAGCCTTGGGAGCGCAGAATATCAGGGTGAAGATACGACTCACTTTAATCGCGCTGATGTCGGCACTGCCTGTTATGGCTGAGGGTGCCGCAGCCGAGTCTGCCGTTACCGAAGAGCAGACTCCTTTGCATGTTGATGTTGCTGTGGAATCCGCCCCGGAGGCTGCAGCAGAGCAACCTGCCCCTGCTCCTGCACCGGAGCCTGTGGTGGAACAACCCGCTCCCGCACCTGCACCGGAGGCTGTGGTGGAACAACCCGCTCCCGCACCTGCACCGGAGGCTGCGGTGGAACAACCCGCTCCCGCTCCTGCGCCGGAGCCTGTGGTGGAGCAACCCGCCCCCGCACCTGCACCGGAGGCTGCGGTGGAACACCCCGTTCCCGCTCCCGCACCTGCTGTCCGTCTGGCAGATGCCTATCGCGGTATTGTCAAAATTGAGGTGGTGAGCTGTGCTCCGGATTACGAAACGCCCTGGCAGGGTGGGCGCTATGGCCGAGGAACGGGAACTGGTTTCCTGGTGGCGCCCGGTTTGTTCATGACGAATGCGCATGTGGTAGCCAATGCGGAAAAAATTGACATTTCGCTGTATGCTGATGCCCGGCGTATTCCGGCACGGGTGAAGTTTGTGGCACATGATGCAGATCTGGCACTGCTGGAAATCGATGATACCAAGTCTTTCGAGGGTGTTCCCTGCCTGGAGTTTAGTGAGGAGATGCCCCTGCTGGAGGATACGGTGCGCGCCATTGGGTATCCCATAGGTGGCAATCGTCTTTCCGTGACTCGTGGTATTGTTTCCCGTATTGATACGATTCCTTATGCTCATCCGCGTAATATTGCGCATCTGGCGCTGCAGGTGGATGCGGCCATTAACCCTGGTAACAGTGGTGGCCCGGTGCTCAAGGATGATAAGGTTATCGGGGTGGCTTTCCAGGGGTTACAGCAGGCAAACTCCACCGGCTATGTGATTCCTATGCCGGTAATCCGCCATTTCCTGAAAGATGTGGAAGATGGTCACTATGACGGCTACGTGGAAATGGGTGCCCGCTTCCTCCCGCTGGAAAACAAGGCTATGCGCCGCCATTATGGAATTGAGGATAACGGTCTGGGATGCCTGGTGGCTGATCTTGTCAAAGGTGGTGCTTGTGCTTCTGCTCTGCAGGTGGGGGATGTGGTGCTGGCTGTGAATGGCTTGCCGGTGGATGCTACGGCTATGATTGAGCTGGAGGGTGTGCGTGTGCGTCTGGAAGAATTGGCCGAGCGCGCCTTTGCTGGTGATAAGGTGCAGTTCACTCTCATTCGCAAGGGTGAGGTCATGCAGACAGAGGCTACCATGGCTCCGCTGCCTTCCATTCGCGTGCTTTCCCGCCGCTATGATGAATTGCCGCGCTATGTGGTGTTTGGCGGATTGGTGTTTCAGCCGTTGAACTTTAATGTTGTGCAGGAACATCAGATCCCTTCTGCTCATGTCATGGTGGAGCTGGATGCCTTCACTCGCGGTGGCGAATCTGCTGCCAGGGAAGACCTGGTGCTGCTGACCCGCTCTCTGCCGGATGAGGTGAATGCCCGTTTCTCTGATACCGGTCGCGGCATTGTCACCAAGGTGAACGGTGTGGAAGTACGCGGGCTGGCTCACTTGTACAGCCTTCTGTATCCGGCGGACGGTCAGCCCCGCCCGGAATACACTGTGATTGAACTGGCTGATGCAGCCCGCCCGCTGGTGATTGATAATGCAGCGGTGGATGCTGCCAATACCCGCATAGCTGAGCGTTATAATATTCCGGCTTCCAGTCGCTTGAAATAATTTTACCTTTTTTCGTCGCATGATTCGGACGTTGACCATTCTTTCTCTGACGGCGCTGTTGTTGAGCGCATGTAAACCTACCGAGCGCACGGCGCTTAAGAAAAAACAAGCTGAACTGGCGGCAGCACCTGCTACCCCGGAAGTGGAGCAACCGGTGGTGGCGGAACCGACCCCGCTGCCCACCCCGCCGGAACCGGCTCCTCTGCCTGAGCCCGTGTCGCAGGAGCCCTCAGCAAGTCTGCTGGTGGTAAGTTCTACCGTGCAGGGGTATAACCCGCTGCGCCCTTGGGAAAAAGAAGAACCGCGCCAGCTGCAGGCGCTGGGTGTGTACCTGGGGGAAGGCCGCGTGCTGACGCCTGCCCGCGTGGTGAATGATGCTACCTATGTGGAATTGATGCTGCCGGATGCCAGCCGCTCGGTTCCTGCCCGCGTACTGCGTTTTGATGAAGAAATGAATCTGGCTTTGCTGACCGTGGTGCACGAGGCGGATGCTTCTGTGTTTGAAACCCGCACAGCCCTGCCACTGGGCGAGGCGCTTAACCGCGGTGATGCCGCCACCTATGCCGGGCTAATCAATGGCGTGGAGCCTGTGCACGTGGAGTTGCAGGCCGAGAATGCCGCGGGTGATAAAGTGCCGCTCATGGTGATGCGCGCTGCACGTCCGCTGCCGGAGGGACAGACGAATGGTGCCCCGGTGGTTCGCGAGGGTAAGTTATGCGCCGTGGGTGTTTCCTACCGCAAGCAGGAGCACTTGATGCAGGTGGTGAATGCAGAGCTTATTGAGCGCTTCCTGACGCAGGAGGAAGCCGGTGTGCCCGTGGTGGGGGTGCAGCTGACCCCGCTGGATGATCCCCTGTTCCGTAAGTATCTGAAACTGGATGATGCCGCCAATGGCCTTTATGTGAGCAAAGTGCTGCCCGGAAGTGCTGCTCAGGCTGCCGGGGTGCAGGTGGGTGATGTGATTACGGCTATTGAAGGTTTGCCTATTGATAACCAGGGGCGGTGCAATCACCCCCGCTATGGCCTGCACAGTGCCTCTGTGTTGTTGCGGGGGATGAAAGACCGCGGCCAGGAGCTGGCTCTTACGGTCAGCCGGGCCGGTGAAGTGCACCAGATTGCCGTGAACCTGAATCGCGATGCTGTGGAGCATGCGTTGTTCCGTCCGCAGAAATCCGGGGTACAGCCCCGCTATGTCATGTGGGGCGGTTTGCTGTTCCAGCCGCTTACCAGCACTCTGGTTGAGACGCTGACCGACCGCAACAAAGGAATGCTTCCTCTGGAGTTACAGACGCTTACTCAGAATCAGGAGACTCTGCGCCAGAGCGGCTGCACAGAGCCCGTGGCGCTCACCTTTGTGCTGCCTACGGCTGCTACGCAGGGCTATGAAGAGGTGTATATGAGCCGCCTGGTGGCGGTGAACGGCAAGCCGGTGAACTGCTTTGCGGATTTGCCTGCCCTGCTGGATGAACAGACGGAAAATGGTCTTGTGGCGCTGGAATTCAATAAACCTCCCTATACCATTTATGTGGAGCGGCAAGCGGCTGATGCGGTGAATTCTTACCTGCAGCAGAAGGCGATTCCGAAGCTCCGCGTGGTAGAGGAATAAGCGGGGAGATGAAGGTACAAAGTACGAGGTGCGAAGTACGAAGTGTGATATTTCCTGCGCATGGGCGCAGCAGTTTGGAATGGAAAGCATGGCTTAACGCCCCGGCTTTTGAGAGCCGGATGACTCATCCCGGCATCCATCTGCTCTAATCGCAATCTGGGAGGCAGTAAGCGTTGCCCAACTTCCTCTTGCAGGCGCAGCCTGCCTTTATGCTTCGTATTTTACAAACTACGCTTGCTTACGGGGTTTGTGTGGTTCCAGCACGCGCATGCTGGTGCTTTCCTGGGTGCGGGCGCGGCGGCGCGCAGCGCGCTGCAGGTGCGCCTGCATGGCGTAGTTCTTCTTCCCGTTGGTGGCGGGGTGGTAGCTGCCGTCCGGGGCCATGTCGCTGGCCTGGGTATTGTCGGCAAAGCAGGCGTCCAGAATTTCCAGAATGCGGTGTACCAGCGGCGGCTCTTCAAGGGGGATGAGCAGCTCTACGCGGCGGTCGAGGTTCCGGCTCATCCAGTCCGCGCTGGCCATGTAGACCAGCGGGTTGCCGCCATTGTGGAAGTGGAAGAGCCGGGCGTGCTCCAGGTAGCGGTCCACAATGCTGGTGATGCGGGTGCAGGCGCGGGCTTTTTCGCTGGTGGGTGCCCAGCAGCAGATGCCGCGCACATTCAACTGAATGCGCACCCCGGCTTCAGCGGCTCGCTCCAGTGCCTCCATCATCTCCACGTCATTGAGCGAGTTCATCTTGGCGCGGATGAGAGCGCGTTCTCCCTGCTCGGCGCGGCGGGTTTCCGCCTCGATGAGTTCCAGCAGGCGGCTCTTCATAGTGGCAGGGGCCGGGTACATGCGGCGGAAGCGCATGAGGCGGGTGAGCCCGGTTATGGAGTTGAAGAACTGGGAGGCATCTGCCCCCAGGTGTTCGTTACAGGTGAGCAGGGAGATATCGCTGTAAATGCGGGCGGTTTTTTCGTTGTAGTTACCGGTGCCGATGTGGCAGTACCGGCGCAGTCCGCCGTTTTCACGGCGCACGATGAGCAGAATCTTGGCGTGAGTCTTGAATCCCTTGACCCCGTACACCACCTGCACGCCTGAGCGCTGCAGCTTTTCGGCCTGGGCCAGGTTGTGCAGCTCGTCGAAGCGGGCTTTCAGTTCTACCAGTACGGTGACCTGCTTGCCGGTTTCGGCTGCGCGGCAGAGGGCAGCGATGAAGCGGGAGTTTTCGGCTGTGCGGTACAGTACTTGCTTGATGGCAATCACATCCGGGTCTGTGGCCGCTTCTTCGATGAGTTTCACCACCGGCTCGTAGCTTTCGTAGGGGTTGTGGATGAGGATATCGCCCTGGGCAATGTTCTCAAACATGGTGAGCGAAGAATCCACTCCGGCCGGCCAGCAGGGGGTCCAGGCCTGCACTTTGTGCTGGTCGTTGCCGGGTTCAAAGGCCATCTGCCCGAAATCCACCAGACGCAGAAAACCCGGTATCATGTAGGTCGAACCAGCATCTGCCCCGGTGATGGCGGCAATGCGCTGCACGATGGCATCCGGGGTGCCGGTGGGCAGCTCCAGACGCACGCAGTCGGAGAACTTGCGCGCCACGAGCACACTTTCCATCTCCCGGGCAAAGTCGCCGCCCTCTTCCTCTGCTACGGCGATATCTCCATTGCGCGTCACGCGGAACGGAGTAGTGCTCAGCACTTTTTCGCCCGGGAAGAGCAGGGGGCAGAATGCGCTGATGACATCCTCCAGCATTACATAACCGCGCCGCCCCAGTACGGCTGATTGCAGGCGTCGGGGCAGTACATCCGGTAGGGTAATGGCCACAAAACGGGATTCTTCTGCACCTTCCGGCTGTAGTTCGACTCCCAGAATCAGGCTCAGGTTGGGCAGCATGGGCGGCTGCTCCACTTCCATGGCCAGCGGGGTAAGCACTGGGGCAATGTTGTTGTTGAAGTAATCCTCCAACCCGGCCAGCTGGGCTTCGGTGAGGTCCTCCATGTCCAGCGGGCTCAGCCCGGCTTCCTCCATGAGTGGCATCAGCACGGTCTGCAGCAGGTGGTACTGCTCATCCACCATGGTGCCGGCGCGCTTGCGGATGCGTTCCAGCTGTTCACTGGGCGAAAGCCCGGTGATATCCGGTTTGAACTTACCCGTCTGGCGCAGCAGCATGAGTCCACCTACGCGCACCTGGAAAAATTCGTCCAGATTGCTCGCGCTGATGGAAAGGAACTTGAGGCGTTCCAGCAGCGGCAGTTCCGGGCGCTGGGCCTGGTCGAGCACGCGCTGGTTGAATTCCAGCCAGGAGATTTCGCGGTTGATGAACATGGTTCTTGTCAGCCTCTCATCCTATCACTCCCGCCCCCCTGGGGTCAAGCTTAAATCCTACTATCTACGCAGGTTTGCGGATGAAAAACGGGCGCAGTATTCTGCGCCCGTTTGAAAGAAGTCAGTAAGTGGCTTTATTCCCATTCGATGGATGCCGGCGGCTTGGTGCTCACGTCGAAGAGCACGCGGTTGATGCCGGATACCTCGTTGAGAATGCGGTTGGAAGCCTCGCGCAACAGGTCGTAGGGCAGCTGCACCCAGTCAGCGGTCATGGCGTCCTCAGACACGATGGCGCGCAGGTTGGTGGCGAATTCGTAGGAGCGTTCGTCGCCCTTCACGCCCACGGTCTTCACGGGGATGAGGCCGGCGTAGGCCTGCCAGCACTTGTCGTACCAGTCCCACTTACGCAGCGTGCCGATGAAGATGGCGTCGCACTCGCGGATGATGTCGAGGCGTTCCTTGGTGACCTCGCCGGGGCAGCGCACGGCCAGACCCGGGCCCGGGAAGGGGTGACGCCACAGGATGTCGTGCGAGATACCCATGGAGGCGCCCAGCTCGCGCACTTCGTCCTTGAACAGGAAGGCAAGCGGCTCGATGACCTTGCCTTCTTCCTGCATCTTGAGCACGCGTTCCACGCGGTTGTGGTGGGTCTTGATGACGGAGGCCTTGCTCTTGGCGTTGGAGGCGCTTTCAATCACGTCCGGGTAGAGCGTGCCCTGGGCCAGCATTTCGGCATCGCCCACGGCGTCCCAGAACACATCGATGAAGAGGTTGCCGATGATGCGGCGCTTCTTTTCCGGAGCGGTCTCGCCTGCCAGGGCGGCCAGGAAGCGTTCGCTGGCATCCACGGTTTCAATCTCTACACCCATGCGGGCGAAATTGGCCTGCACTTCCTTGGCTTCGTCCTTGCGCAGCAGACCGTTGTCTACGAAGATGCAGCGCACATTCACGCCGGCTTCGTGCAGCAGCACGGCCAGCACGGTGCTGTCCACACCGCCGGAAACGCCGCAGACCACCTGCTTGTCACCCACCTTGGCGCGGATGTCTTCGATGAGTTCGCGCTTGAAGTCACCGATGTCGAATTTAGCCAGGTCCTTGGCGTAGGAAAGGAAGTTCTTGAGGATGGTGCGCCCTTCGTGGGAGTGGGTTACCTCCGGGTGGAACTGGATGCCGAACATCTGCTCACCCCACTGCAGGGAAACCGGCACGCCGTCGCTGTTGCGGGCAATCACGCGGCAGTTGTCTGCCAGGTGGTCCACCGTGTCGGAGTGGCTCATCCACACCTGGGAGGAGGGGCTCATATCGGCATACAGGCCTTCCAGCTTCTCAGGCACCAGGGCGGCGGGGCCGTACTCGCGCTTGTTGCTGGGGCGCACGGTGCCACCCGTCTTGACGTTCAGCAGCTGCATGCCGTAGCATACACCCAGTACCGGCACACCAAAGGAGGTGAGCCATTCAAAATCAATATCCGGGGCATCCGGCTCCGAGGTGCTGCGCGGGCCGCCGGAAAGAATGATGGCGCCCGGCTCGCTGATTTCGTGCAGATCCTCCAGCGCATACAGCTTGGCGAGGAAGCCCAGCTCACGCACACGGCGCACAATCAGCTGCGTGTACTGTGAGCCATAGTCGATAACGGCTACAATGTGTTTCGGTGTCATAACGCGGGGTGTATTGTAGCAGATAGTGCTATTCCTTGCAAGTCTAATCACCACGAGCGAAGCGAGTGGTGATTAGTATCCCGGTGCGCAGCACCGGGATTTCATACCGCGGAGCGGTATTTCATCCATGGCGCAGCCAGGGATTTCATCCGGCAACGCCGGATTTCATACGCCCGCAGGGCGTAATTCATTGAGCACCGCGCCAGCGGTGCGACTATTGCCCGCCGGAGTGAACCAGCGCGCCCGGAAACCAAGTCGGATATGCGGGGAATATGGGATGTTATGTATTCCTGCGTTGTTTATCTCCAGTGCCGGCTGTATGTAATGCTCTCTTTTGCATATTGTTATAAAAATATCATGTTTACTGTGTGTGATAATTTTCCCGATGCCGCGCGGCTTTGGAGTGGTTATCAGGCGCGGTTAACTCCGCGGGCGTGCAATAGTCGCCCCGCTGGCGCGGTGCTCAATGAAATACGCCCGGGTGGGCGTATGAAATCCTGCCCGGTGGGCAGGATGAAATCCGGCATGCTGCCGGATGAAATACCGCTCCGCGGTATGAAATCCCCCGCGCCGGGGGCGCGGGGGATGGAGGACGCCGGAAATCATCGGAAGATGATTCTGCCGTTCTCTGCATTGACATGTATTGTGCTGCCTTCGGGGTAGCGGCCTTCCAGGATGGCCATGCTCAGCGGGTCGAGGATATCGTGCTGGATGGCGCGTTTGAGCGGGCGGGCGCCGTAGACGGGGTCGTAACCGTGCTCGGCTACCAGGGCGGCTGCGGCATCGCTGAGCTGCATGCGGAGCCCGCGGCCTTCCAGGCGCTTCATGACGCGGTGCAGCTGGATGCCCACAATCTGCTTCAGGTCCTCGCCCTGCAGGCGGTCAAAGATGATGATTTCATCAATGCGGTTGAGGAATTCCGGGCGGAAATGACCACGCAGGGCATCGAGTGCCCGGGTGTTGCGGGTGGCGGCATCGGTTTCGTTCAGGATGAACTGGCTGCCGATGTTGCTGGTCATGATGAGCACGGTGTTGGTGAAATCCACGGTGCGGCCCTGGCCATCGGTGATGCGGCCATCATCCAGCACCTGCAGCAGCACGTTGAACACATCCGGGTGGGCTTTTTCAATCTCATCGAACAGCACCACACTGTACGGCCTGCGGCGCACGGCTTCGGTGAGCTGGCCGCCCTCATCATAGCCCACATAGCCTGGAGGCGCACCGATGAGGCGCGAGACGCTGTGCTTCTCCATGTATTCGCTCATATCGATGCGCACCATGGCTGCTTCGTCATCGAAGAGAAATTCGGCCAGCGCCTTGGCCAGCTCGGTCTTGCCCACGCCGGTGGGCCCCAGGAAGATGAAGGAGCCCAGCGGGCGGTTTTCGTCCTGCAGGCCGGCGCGGGAGCGGCGCACGGCATCGGACACCGCCTTGACGGCCTCTTTCTGGCCGATGAGGCGCTGCCCCAGGCGTTCCTCCATGTGCAGAAGTTTTTCGCGCTCACCCTCGGCCATGCGGGCAGCGGGAATGCCGGTCCAGGTGGAAACGACCTTGGCAATATCGGCTTCGGTCACTTCTTCCTTGAGCAGGCCGGTGCCGGTCTTCTGCAGGGCGGCCAGGGCCTCGCGTGCTTCCTTGGCTGCGTGTTCTGCGGCGGGGATTTCTCCGTAGAGTATGGCAGAGGCACGGCCCAGGTCGCCCTTGCGCTGGGCCTGCTCGGCCTCGGTGCGCAGGGTGTCTATCTTCTTCTGGGCCTCGCGCGCTTTCACCACCACATCCTTCTCACTCTTCCACTGGGCCACCATGGCATCCGCTTTTTCGCGGGTATCGGCCAGTTCGCGGGTGATTTTTTCCAGACGGGCCTGTGAATCTGCATCCTTTTCCTTGGCCAGCGCCTGGCGTTCCATCTCCAGCTGCATGGCGCTGCGGTTCAGTTCGTCGATTTCGCTGGGCATGGAATCCAGCTCAATCTTGAGGCGGGCGGCGGCTTCGTCCACCAGGTCAACGGCTTTGTCCGGCAGGAATCGGTCGGTGATGTAGCGGTTGCTCAGCGTGGCTGCGGCCACCAGCGCGCCATCGGTGATGTGTACGCCGTGGTGCACCTCGTAGCGCTCCTTCAGTCCACGTAGAATGGCGATGGTGTCCTCCACGCTGGGTTCGGCCACGTAGACGGGCTGGAAGCGGCGC
Source organism: Akkermansia sp. (assembly GCA_017555465.1). Lineage (GTDB taxonomy): Bacteria > Verrucomicrobiota > Verrucomicrobiia > Verrucomicrobiales > Akkermansiaceae > Akkermansia. The sequence continues at coordinate 13,366 of JAFZGH010000147.1, forward strand.
TCCAGCGCGGCATCCTTTTCGATGTACTTGCGGTATTCATCCAGCGTGGTGGCGCCGATGGTGCGCAGCTCGCCGCGCGCCAGGGCGGGTTTGAGCAGGTTGGCGGCGTCCATGGAGCCCTCGCCACCGGCGCCTGCACCCACCAGGGTGTGCAGCTCGTCAATGAAGAGGATGATTTCTCCATTGCTGGCGGTTACTTCCTTGATGAAGGCTTTGAGGCGTTCCTCGAACTCGCCGCGGTATTTGGCACCTGCCAGCATGGAGCCGATGTTGAGGCTCACCAGGCGCTTGCCTTTCATGCTTTCCGGCACGTCACCATTCACAATGCGGCGGGCCAGACCCTCGGCAATGGCGGTTTTGCCCACGCCGGGCTCGCCGATGAGCACCGGGTTGTTCTTGGTGCGGCGGGAAAGAATCTGCAGCACGCGGCGGATTTCGGCATCGCGGCCGATGACCGGGTCAATCTTGCCCTGCCGGGCACGGGCGGTCAGGTCGGTGCCGTATTTCTCCAGCGTCTGGTATTTCTGCTCCGGGTCCTGGTCGGTGATGCGCTGGTTACCGCGCACATCCTTGAGTGCTTCCAGATACTTCGCCCGGGTGAGTCCGCAGCTCTCCAGCAGCGGTGAAAGCGCGGCATCTGCCTCAAATACGCCCAGCACAAAGTGCTCCACGCTCAGGTAGTCATCCTTCATGCTCTGGCGCTGCTGCTCGGCGGCGGTCAGGTCGCGGTCAAGCTCCGGCCC
>JAFZGH010000148.1 GCA_017555465.1 Akkermansia sp.
CGCGCTCATCCCCATCGGGGCGTATAAGCCGGATTGGATCCGCAACGGCCACATCTCCCCCGCAGAAGCGGTGGAAGCCTTCCAGCACCTGCAGCCCCGCCAGGCCATTGCCTGCCACTTCGGCACCTGGCAGCTGGCCAATGAAGGGTACCAGGAAACGCTCGATGACCTGAACCGCGCGCTCCGCGCCGCATCTATACCGGCGGAACGCTTCATTGCCCCGGAAAACGGCCAGACCCTCCGCGGCGGGTGCAATTAATGCCGCATCACTTCAGCTTGCGGCGGGTAACCAGATACACCTTGTCACCATGGCGCACCTTGGTGGGCACGGCAATGAGCGCAATCGCCCCCTTGGGCGCTACCTGCACCACCTGCGTTTCGCCCTGCTCGTCATCGCAGCGGACTTCAGGCACGGTCACCCGCACAATGCCGGTGGTCACACCGGTAATCTCAATCTTGTCCCCGGGGGAGACCGGGCCTGCCTCCAGGCGGATTTCAGCCACCCCCACCTTGGGATACCAGCGCATCACGCGGCCCAGGTGCTGGCGCTGCTCCAGCGCCAGGCTGTTCGAGCAACCGCTCCAGGTCTCCCACTCCTCGCCCAGGTAATAACCACCGTGCCAGAACTGGCGGTTGAACACGCGCAGCAGTTCCTCCTCCCAGGTAGCCACTTTCTCCGGACTCCATTCGCCCCGGGCGCAGCACTGCACAGCCTCCTTATACACGGAGGTCACCGTGGAAACATACGCCTCCGAGCGGCCTCGACCTTCCAGCTTGAACACCGAGACACCCGCCTCCACCAGCTGGTCAATCACGCGGATGGTGCAGATATCCTTGGGGGACATGATATACTGGTTATCAATATCCATCTCAAAGCCGGTCTCCGTATCCGTCACGCGGTATTTGCGGCGGCAAAGCTGGTAACACTGGCCGCGGTTCGCGCTGGCATTGTAGGCCGCCAGGCTCATGCCGCACTTGCCGGAAATGCCGATGCAGAGCGCCCCGTGGGCAAACACCTCGATGCGCACCTGCTTGCCGGACGGGCCGGTGATATTCTCCTTCCGGATACCCTCGATGATATGACGGATCTGGCTGAGCTTCAATTCGCGGGCCAGCACCATCACATCCGCATAAGCGGCAAAGAAACGCACCGCCCCCATATTGCACACATTCGCCTGCACAGAGACATGCACCTCCAGCCCGATGCTGTGCGCGTAGGAAATCACCGCCAGGTCTGCCGCAATCACAGCATCCACCCCGGCATCCTTCGCCTGGCGCAGCAGCTGCTGCATACCCTCCATTTCCTCATCGTAAATAATCACATTGCAGGTCAGGTATGCCTTGGCACCGCAGGCATGGCACAAACGCGCCACCTTCGGCAAATCCTCCACCGTGAAATTCACCGTGGAGCGCGCGCGCATGTTGTACATACCCACGCCGAAATACACACTATCAGCCCCGGCGCGCAGCGCCGCTGCCAGCGATTCGAATGACCCCGCGGGGGACATGATTTCCAATTCCTGCATGCGCGGGAGTGTACCCGTTATCCGCGCAAAGGTCAAGGCGGAAGCCGCATTTCCACCCGCATTCGCGCTTTTTCCGCCCCGCAGCTGCAAATCTTTCTTGCAATACCCGCGTGCATGCGCTAGATTTAGTATCAGATTCAACTGCATCATCATGAAAAAGAACCTCCTCCTGCTCGCCGCCTGTCTCCTTACGGCAGCACCAGCCCTTTCTGCCACAGCGCTCTTCACCAACCCGGCAGAAACCAAAACCCGCGCGGGCGTCACCTGCACAGGCGGCACACTCACCGGTTCCTACGGCCAGCTCTATTCCCGCCAGCCCATCTACAACGTCTCCCACTTCCGCAAGGCCAATGCCGCCACAGCAGCAGTCGCCATCACCATCGACCTCACCTCCGCCTGCAAAGTAACCGCCCCCACCCGCCTGCTCAGCTTTGAAAGCACCCACGAGCTGGGCCTCATGGCCACCCCCGGCGGCATCACCGGCAACTGGCACGGCTCCCCCTGGGGCGAAACCGTCCCCTACGGCAGACTTGCCACCCACCCAGCCGCCATCTGCCGCGACGGGCATTCCTACATCACCCTCACCATCGTGGCCTCCGGCTGCTGCGGATCTGGATGGAATGGCATCGGCGGCATCATGGGCTATGACGTCAATGGAAACCTCGCCATCAACCTCCCCCTGCTCGCCTCTGCCGAAAACAAGGACTTTACCGCCATTTCAGCCAACACCGACCTGGTAAAAATCATCTCCGTCACGCCGGATGTGAGTCGCAGCTCTGCAGACATTGCCACCAAAGCCGCCGAACAGGCCCGCAAAGCCGAGTACAAATTCCTGAAAGCACGCGGCGAATGGCTCTCACCCACCGAATGGGTCTTCACCGGCATCGGCATGCTGGTCATCATCGGCGGCATCAGCATCGGCTGCTTCCGCAAGGGCAAATGGTAAC
>JAFZGH010000149.1 GCA_017555465.1 Akkermansia sp.
AGTCATTATTTCAAGGGGGGAATCAATCCGGAGGATTATCCTGGTCATTTTGTGCGCGGGTTCATGATAGGCGCAGAGGCGTGCAAGGGTGCGTGGAAGCTGCACCTGAGCGGGACTTGGTATGGCAGCTATGAGGTACGCGCCTGCTATGAGGGTGCAGGTAGTGAGTATGATGCCTGGGAGAGCCGCGCAGAGGCGTGGAGCAGGAACGCGGCTCCGGTGAATGAGCCGGTAGGTGGCGATGAAGGCGGGGAGGAATGTTACGTTTCGCTCTGGCTCACGCGCGTTCGGGCTTATGGCAATGATTTGACGCAGCGGTGTTTTCCTGCTGATAATTGCGGCAATGAGCTTGTGGTCTCCAGCTATAAGCATGACCTGGTGCTTCGTTACCAGGTTGTGTATGATGAGGCTAATGAGGAGGTTCTGGATTCGTACTTCATTCTGGCAGACCGGATTAAGACGCGATGGTACGGGAGTATAGAGAGTCTGGATTGGAGCTGGTGCGCCTGGTCCTCAAAATACGGGTTTCCCCGGCTGGCGGCTATGTTCAATCAACGCCTGGTGCTGGCTGGTACGGATGCTCAGCCGCTCACTATATGGATGAGCCAGACGGATGACCTGGATAATTTCGATATGACAGACCAGGCGACTTCCGGGATGGCTCTCACGGTGAACGCAGAGACACAGGACCCGATACGCTGGCTGGTAGCGCAGAGTGGGCGTATTATGCTGGGTACTTCGGAGGGCGAGTATGTGGCTCAGAGCGGCGATAATGGTGTGATGACTAACCACAATGCGGTTATTGCTTCGCATGGCTTTGTGGGCGCGAGTGATGTTGCAGCGGTGAGAGGTAATGACCGCATTATTTACTTTGAGCGCGGCGGTGGCCGCGTGATGCAGTACGGCTATGACCAGCCGCAGGATGCGTATATTTCCACGGATTTGACAGTGTATGCGGAGCATGTGCTGGCTGATGGTGGAGGTGTAGTTGAGGGATGTTTCCTTCGCAAGCCGGACACTAAGGCGGTGCTGGTGATGGCCAACGGCCAGCTGGCTCTGATGACCTATAATGCCCATCATCGAGTGAATGCCTGGCACCGGTATGTGACGGCGGGGCGTTTTCTTTCTGTGGCTATGCTGCCGAATGGTGAGAAGGCTGATAGTTTGTATGCTATTGTGGAGCGCGAGCAGGTGCGTGAGGTTGATGGCGGACTGGCTGACCCGCAGGATAAGGAGAAGGTGAGTTGGATTGAGGTCTGTGATAATCAGAGCTTGTACCAGGATGCGGATGGGCTTGATTATACAAGTACGCTGCTGACTAATGCTCTCAATGTGACCCGGCTGGGTTCACCGAAGCAATCCGATGCGGAGCTGTGGCTGTATCTGCATGAGCCTTGCCAGGTGAAGGGGGTGGAGTTGACTGTGGATGGCGGCAAAACGTGGAGCCGGGTTCCGCGGCAGCCTAATAAGGTGCTGGACAGGGGCTGGCATAAGATGTGCGCGGTGCCTAATGTGGGCATGGAGCGGTGTGTGGGATTCCGCTGCCATGGCAATCAGGGGATGTGTGTGGGGGCTTTGCAGGCATGAAGCTTGAGGAGGTGCATCCTGAGTTGCGGGCTATGGTTGAGAGTCAGGAATGGCGGCTCAATCACCTGTATTGGATTGAGGATAAGTATGGGAATCTTATCCGATTCCGGATGAATAAGGCGCAGCGGCGGTTTTATTCCAGGATGCACTACCGCAACGAGATTCTGAAAGCCCGGCAGTTGGGTATGAGTACGTTTGTGGAGCTGCTCATGCTGGACTGCTGTCTTCATAATCTGCGGTTCAAGTGCGGGATTATTGATAAGAGCGAGAAGGAGGCGCACAAGAAGCTGGAGAAGATTGTGCTGGCTTACCGGTGCCTGGATTATTTGCCGGAGAATCCGACCGATGAGGATAGAGCGCTGGCG
>JAFZGH010000016.1 GCA_017555465.1 Akkermansia sp.
AGGAGGGAATGGGTGGCTCCAGCCTTGCCAGGTAACGGGGGCGCGTTCTGCAGTGGAGCTCTGCGGCAGTTTCTCCACCAGTTCTCGGCGCATGCGGTTGAGCACCGAGACGGGGAGCATCATCGCATCTTCCAGGGTGTAAGTACATTTGCCCAGCGAGAAGCCGGTGCCGCCGAGACGTGAGAACTGCGCCTCGATGGTTTCCGGGGTGAGGGGGCGCTTTTCAGCCGGTTCGAGCGGCTGACCGCTGCCCACGGTGATGCCGCGGCAGGTGGCGGTGAGCTGGCTGCCGAGGCGGCCTTCAAAATGGATATCAAGCGACTGGCCGGGGGTGCTGGCGGCATGGCGTTCAAAGTTGCACCAGGTGCTGTGCAGGTATTTGTCCAGCGCGGGGTCGGCGGTTTTCCAGAGCAGGTCGCCGGGGCGCACAAAGCGCCAGTCGATGCGGCTGGCCTTGCCATGGAAGAAAAGGCGGTTGCCCTGGGTGCGCCAGATGCGGCCGCCCTGTTCCTCGTTGCGGTCCTGGCCGGCATCTATCACAAAACCATCACCCGGGGCTATGGTGATGAGCGGGGCAGCGTCCAGTTCCACCCAGCCTTCACCGCAGCGGACGATGCGTCCTGCAAGGGCTCCGCGCTTCTTGCCGAAGCGGCCATGGGTGAGCAGCGGGTGGTCTGTGCCATCGAGCCAGCCGGTGGAAAAACCGCGGGAGAATGCCATCTGCATGGCATAGAGGTCGCGCGCGCGCTTTTCCGTCTGCAGCGGTTTGCCTGCCAGCGCGGCATCCACGGCCCGGCGGTAGGCTCGGGTGGTGGCGGCTACGTATTCCGGGCTCTTGAGACGGCCTTCAATCTTGAAACTGTGTACCCCGGCAGCAATCATCTGCGGCACGCGGTCGAGCGCGCATAAATCCTGCGGGGAGAAAATGTAGCGGCGCTCGCCCAGGTCTCGCAGGCGGCCATCCACCTCCAGCTTGTAGGGCATGCGGCAGGCCTGGGCGCATTCGCCGCGGTTGGCGCTGCGCTGGCCCAGGGTCTCGCTGGTGAGGCACTGGCCGGAGTAGGCCACGCAGAGTGCTCCGTGGCAGAATACCTCGATGGGCTTGGTGGTGGCTTTGGCGCAGGCTTCAATCTCGCGCAGCGACAGCTCGCGCGAGAGCACAATCTGCTGCGGGTCGAACAATTCATCCACCAGCCGCACGGCTTCCGGGCTGCTCACAGTCATCTGGGTGGAGATGTGCAGCTCAATGCTCCAGCGATCGGCCTTGCGGTGCTGCGAGATGAGGGCGGCAAGGCCCATGTCCTGCACAATGACGCCATCCACCCCGGCGGTGTTCAGAGCATCGAGGTAGCTCACCGCCTGCTCGAACTCTGCCGGGAATATCAGCACATTCATGGTGACATAGCCGCGCACTCCATGGCTGTGCAGGAAGGGAATGAGCGCCCCTAGGTCATCCAGCGTAAAATTATCCGCGCGCATGCGCGCGTTGAACTGGTCTAGACCGAAGTAGATGGCGTCGGCTCCATTAGCAACGGCGGCGCGCACGCAATCCCAGTTGCCAGCAGGCGCCAGTACTTCGGGTTTGATACTCATAATCCAGGTGTAATGCTACCGTGTTCAGGCCATGCTGCGGATGCGGGCTCGCTCGAAGTCTGCGGGGCAGATGGTCACGTTCACCTTATCCCCGGGCTTGATGATATCGAGCAGGTGCGCTTCCTTGAGCTGCACGAAAGCGACTGTGGCCTTGCCGTTGGGCAGGGTGGCATGGAAAGCGGTGGGGGCAAAGCGCTCCCGGATGGTACAGATGCAGTCGATGTATTGTGAGGGATACTGGGTCATGGTGTGCGGTATCAGAAAAGGGATTGGAGGAGGGAGCCGGCGGCTTCTGCTGCTGATTTGATGGACGGAGCAGGTGTGGCTTCCTGTTCGCCGGGCTCGTTTTTTTTCTCCGGAGTATGGCGGAGCAGGGCATCGAGCATGATGGAGGCCGGCCCCTTGGTGATGAGGTCGCCCATCTGCTTGCCGATGAGGGTGGTGAGGCGCACGCTGAGATCCTCCTGCGGGGCATCGAGCGTGCCGCTGAGGTTCATGTTCACCCAGATGTAGCCTTCCTCGCTGCCGCTGGCGGTGAATAATTTGTTTGCGAGCAACTCGCGCGGGAGGGGCAGTGATTCCACCATCTGCTCGGGCAGTCCGATAGTGAGTGTGCCGCCCAGGCGTTTATCTTTGCCGATGATGACATGTCCCCGTATCAGCAGGATGCCGCCCCTGGCGCTGATGTTGATTTTATCGAACAGCCACGCTTCTCCTGCCTTGCCGTCCTGGTACGGATAGAGGATTTCGCAGTCGCTTTTTTCCAGTTCTATGCTGCGGTAGGGATAGGTATTGCCAAGGGGAAGCTGTGAAAGAATGGGCAGGCCTTCCAGTACGCCATTCTGGAGTGAAAGATTGCCGGACGCTGTGCCGACACCGTCCGTATCGCCGGTGAGTACCAGGCGTCCGTATAATTCGCCGTGCAGCTTTTTTTTCCAGTCTTCGCTGAGCAGCCGGTGCAGGTTTCCCTTATTAATCTGGATGTCTGCTGTCCAGCGGTTCTGCCGGGTGTCATAGTGAGCCTTGGTGCGCATTTCGCCAGGAGTGAGCATGATGCGGCACTCTGTCAGGTCAAGGCTGTTGTCATTGCTGATGAGGGTGGCCGATTTGATGCTGCAGTCGTGCAGATAGGCAAGAGGGGTGTGCAGACGCGCGTTTTCAGCATTGAGTTGCCAGGCTCCCCGGGCAATTTTGGTAGCCGGAGTAGCTGTGATATCGGCACCGAGTAATTGATAAGTCTGCCCGTGGTGCGCGAGATGTATATCAGTATCCCGGCACTCGAAATAATCCAGCTGCAGGTCGTCAGAACCAAGCGTGAATGGTGAGGCTTTCGCTTGGGTGGAATTTGCCTTCTCTTTTGCTTTGGAACGCTTGCCTTTCTTTTTGGCGCCTGCTTTATTGGCGGAATGGCTGGCGTGAGAGCCAGTGTTGATGATGAAGGAGGCATCCTCCATAGTGAGTTTGCGAATGTGGATTCGCCGTGTGAGCAGGGCCGCGCGGTTGAGCTCGGCTTTGGTGCCGGTGGCTTGCGCCATTTCCACTTTGTCGAGATGGGCCAGGTTGATGCCATCGATAGAGATGCGGCTGCCGTTGATGCGCAGATTGCTGAGCAGCTCCACATGGCCGGCTTTCAGGCTGCTGCGGGCGGTGTCGCTCACTCTCTGCCGGAAATTGTCACCTTGCAGGTACGCCAGCAGTTGGTAATAGCCGGCCACCAGCAGAATAGTCAGAACAGCAATGCAGGCGGCAGCAATGAGGCATATGCGGCGCATGAGTGTGCCGCTGGTATTTCTGCTGTGCGGAGAAAAAAGCTTTGCTTTGTTGCGCCGTCCCATAAGTTGCCCCTCTTATATCAGGGTGTTCTTCGATTTTCAAGCGTTTAATGTAACAAAGCGCTTCGAAATAGTCAAAAAGTGGAAAGGTGGCGAAATTTGTATTGACTATTTCGGGTGAATTTGCTTGAATACATGTCGGAATTATCTAACCATATTCTGATTTATGAAATTCACCGCTCTCATCCTTTCCGTTGTTTCCGCAGTGGCTCTCAGCTCCTGCTGCTGCCAGAAGCAGGCTATGCCCAAGCTTCGTAACATGCCCACCGACCTTGTTCCCGAGGATCAGATTGGCTCCACTGTCACCCCCGCTGCTACTGAGGCTCAGCCCAGCGCTCCTGTGAAGGTGCTTGATGGTGCTGGCAAGTAAGCCAGGTAACTGCTGAATAAAAGTTTCAAACCCGCCGGAGTATATCTCTGGCGGGCTTTTTTGTATTCTTGCAACGAGCCGGGATTTGTGGTAATGTGAGGGCATGAAAACACTCGGATTGTTTGTCCTGTCGGGGTGCCTGGCGCTGGTGTCATGTTCTACTCAGCGCTATGTAGGTAGTCATGGTGAGAAGCCTGCCGTGCCAGCTGTTGTGTCGGCGCCCGCCCTGCCTGCGCGGAATGCTACCCCGCCGGCCCGGAATGTCATCCTGATGATAGGCGATGGCATGGGCTCTGAACATGTGTGGGCCGCCTGGCTGGCCAATCAGGGCTCTTTGAATATCACCACGCTGCCGGTGAACGGCTTTTCTGTGACCACCTCCGCCTCGCATCTGGTGACTGATTCCGCAGCCGGTGGCACGGCTATTGCCTGCGGCTGCAAAACGAAGAACGGGCAGCTGGGGATAACCGCAGACGGCAAACCGATGGATTCGCTGGCGGTGAAAATGCGCGAGGCCGGGAAGTCTGCCGGCCTGGTGGTGACCAAGTCGATTACGGATGCCACGCCGGCGGCATTCTATGCGCATGTGAAGAGCCGCAAGGAGACGGCGGCCATAGCAGATGCGCTGGTGAAATCAGATTTTGAAGTGATTGTGGGTGGCGGTTCGGCTGATTTCAGCGCAGAGCAGCTCGCTACCCTGGAAAAGAAATGCCAGTTGTTCGAACTGGCTGCGCCGGGGAACTGCGTGGCGGCAGCAAAACGCCCGGGCTGGCTTGCAAGCCGCGTGCAGAAGGCGCTGGATGTGCTCAGCAAGGATAAGGATGGCTTTTTCCTGATGGTGGAGGGCTCCAAGATTGATGTGGAGGCGCACCTGAATCTGCTGACCGGCACGGTGGAGGAAACGCTGGACTTTGACCAGGCTGTGGGCGTGGTGCTCCGCTGGATGCAGAAACACCAGGATACCTTGCTCGTGGTGACGGCAGACCACCAGACCGGCGGTCTCTCCATACTGGGGGGTGATAAGGAAAAGGGCGAGGTGAAGGGGCATTTCAGCACGCATCACCACAGCGGGGTGGCAGTGCCGGTTTATGCGGCGGGTGCAGGGGCATCTGCCTTTGCGGGTGTGCAGGAAAATACGGCTTTCTTTACTAAAATTCAGAATGCCGCCGGGCTTGATTCTCGCGCACGTACGGCGAAATAACAGAATTTTATCGGAAAAAATCCTGAATTTGAACTTCTTTCTTGCTAAGTTGGGAGAATGTGATTAAATAGAGAAGTCAATTCTGCATTACCAAACTATGAAATCCATGATTACTCGTTTTAGTGTTCGTGCGCTGTCCCTGCTGACTGCCGCTATGATTACCCTCCCCGGTATGGTGCTGGCCCAGGAAGAGGCTGAAGCTGCTGCCAAGCAGACCAACATGCTCCAGAAGTGGGTTATTGACGGTGGTTGGACCATGATTCCGCTCGTGATTCTGTTCTTCATCACCATCATGCTTGTGGTATTCGTGGCCATGCAGCTCAACAAGAAGCACTTTGCCCCCGCCGTGCTGCGCGACGAACTCGTTGCTCTCATGGGTGAGTGCCGCGTGCAGTCCGCCATCAAGCTTGCTACCGAAAGCCCCACTTACCTGGGCCGCCTGGTTGCCTACGCTCTGCCGAATGTGGACGCTAACCGCCCCGAAGACCTGGGCAAGGATTCTGTGTCCGATGCTGTGGCTGACTTCACCGCCAACGAGCGCCCCTCTCTGATGCGCTATGTGGACCTCCTGGCTCTGTGCGGTTCCACCGCTCCGACCATCGGTCTGTTCGGTACCATTCAGGGTATGGTGGAAGCCTTCGCCGTGCTGGCTGAAACCGGCCAGGCTGACCCGACCACGCTTGCAGGCTCCATCTCCGTGGCACTTCTTACCACCTTCTGGGGTCTGATTATCTCCCTTATCGCTCTCCCGGTGTTCTACTTCCAGAACAAGCTGGCCAAGGCCCGCGAAGCAGAATGCATCAATGCCATTGAAGACATGATGAATGCTGCTATCAACACCCTGAACGGTGAGGCTATGCTTGCCCGTATCCCCGAAGGCTTCGGTGGCGATGATGAAGAAGAAGCCGACGAAGAGGAATACGAGGAAGAAGAAGGCGAAGAAGAGGAGGAAGCTTAATTCCCTCCTGTTACCCGGGCCGGTCTTGATGCCAGCGAGTAGCTCAAGACCGGCGTAACGAAGAATCCCCTGTCAAATAATATGGCAAAGAAAAACGCACGAGCCGAAGATGAGACAAAGGCTGAGCTGAACATGTCATCCATGATGGATGCGTGCTTCCTGCTGATTATTTTCTTCGTGGTGAATGCCTCCCAGATTACGGTGGCCAAGGATCCCTGCGTCAAGATGCCCAATGCCGTGACTTGCTCCGAGATGAAGGAAGCCAAGGGCTGCGTGGTGGTCAACGTGTTCCCCGATGTGGAGAAGATGGATGAACGCACCGCCAAGAAGTTCGGCGAAACATACCAGCCCGGTATCGTCTGGAGCGTGTCTGATGGTGCCAAGACCATTGGTTACCAGGCTCAGCAGACTCAGGACCTGACTGACTACATCACTAAGGAGATAGAGATGTGGAAGGCCAAGAACATTGATCCGGCCATGATTCGTCTGTATGTGCGCGGTGACCAGAATGCTCCGTGGGAGCGCTCTGCCACGGTCATCCGCTGTGCAGCAGCTGCTGGTCTGTCCAATGTGGTATTCGGTACTCTGCCCGCCAGATAATCATTAACGCAAGAAAGATTACTTACTTATGGCAAGACGTAAACAACGTGCTGCAGAGCCAGAGGAAGAGCCGCAGATGAACATGTCGTCCATGATGGACGCCTGCTTCCTGCTTCTTATTTACTTCATTGTGGCAACCTCGCTGGTGAGTGAGAAACGCCTGAGTGTTTCCCTTCCTGGTTCTTCCACCGGCTCTGGTACGCCTCCTCCCCTGGAGCCCGGCCGAGTCAAGGTGGAAGCCTCCGGTGCTATCTATTGGAATGGCGATATGGCCATGGGCGGTGCCATTAATCCCGGCCTCGACCCCCGCTCTCCGGAATACCGCCAGGAGCGTGAGCTGAACGAGCTGGTGGAAGCACTTAAGAACCTGGCAGAAGCTGCCAAGGCTGCAGATACAAACCCCATCGTCATGGTGGAAGGTGCCCCGGCAACGCCGCACCAGCGCATCGTGGATGTGATGGCCGCACTCTCTGAGGCGGGTATCTCCACTGTGGGCCTGAACACCTCCGCCCAGGAATAATCCTGAAATCGGGCACAGGAGGGGAGCGTGTCGGAAACAGAATCCGCGTGCTCCCCTTCTTTGTCCCTGAACTGAATCATTTTTAACTCAATAGAACCTTTATGAATAATTACACAACAGCATTATCTGTGATGACCGCCCTGGCATTGAGCATGCCGATGGTGTGTCAGGCGCAGGATCCGCTGTCTTCCTTGAACAAGGTGAAGGCCTTGACCAAGCAGGGTAAGACTGAGGATGCCGTGAAGCTTTGCGACGCGGTGATTAAGCGATACAGCGGCAAAGGTGCCACTTCTCAGCAGTTCGGTTATGTGCTGCCGTTCTATGCCTGGGAAAAAGGTGTGACCTATTTCAAAGCCGGCATGTATGAGGAAGCATACAATGCTTTCAAGGCATTCATGGATGAGCCCAAATGGAAGGAACCTTCCCGACTGGCTCGCGCCAAGGAAAATGTGCCTGGTCAGCCGGAGGCATACGAGCCTTACTTTACCTATGCTCTGTTCCAGATGGGTAACTGCCGATACAAGCAGGGTGTGGGGGAATCCGGCAAGGATAATGGCGATAAGAGCAAGTTTGATGATGCCATTGCCTGCTTTGAAAAGTACCTCAAGCTGATACAGGGCGGTAAGGTGAGCGCTACGGAAAAGAAGCTCAAGATGGACGGCCAGATTTGTTTCATTCTGGTGCAGTCCTACATCCTTAAGGAGAAGCCCGACTTCAAGAAAGCTGCCGAGTACCTGGAAATGAGCCGTAAGGTGAAGGGCCGCGTACCGGACGAAATGGCCATGGAGGGGCTTAATACCATCGTAAATGTGGCTATTTCCAACCCGGATAATGTGGGCTGGGTGTATAAGTTGATTGAATCCAGTCCGGCCAGCTATAATCTGGACCCCGCTCGTTCTGCTCGCAACGCAAACAAGTTCTACAACCTGGGCCAGCGTGCCTATAAGGTCATGGATACTGCCCTGCGCGAAGGCAATGACCAGCAGGCGGCTGATGCGGCTCGCACGGCTAATACACTCTTCGGTCTGGTGACGGATATGCCTGCAGCCCGTACGGCTCTGGCGGCTCAGGTCAAGGGCCTGGGTTCCTATAAGAAGCCGGTTACGGACAAGGGAACAGGTGTCAGCATGTCTGCCGATAGCGTTCGCAAGCTGCTGGAAAATTACAAGAAACTGGATGAACAGGGCGCATTGTTCGATGGTTTCTCTGTGCTGTCCTCGGCCACAATCGCTAAGGATATGGGGTCGAATCGTCTGGCTAAGGGTGGTTACCAGTTGCTGTATGACCGCTTTGGCCGCCTGGCCCGTCCGGGGAAGGGCGAGGGCGCTCAGCCCGCGCCTCTGCGTGATATGGTCATCATGCAGCTTGGTGCGCTTTGCCGTCTGACTGGCGATGACGATGCCGGCTTGAAGTATGAGAAGATGCTGGAAGGCAAGGATATGGGTGACCAGACCAAGGTGCTTGTGTTCCAGAAGATGAGCCGCGCCGTGAGCGACAAGGATTGGCAGAATGTGATTCCCGCTGCTGAAGAGGTGATAGAACACTACAAGAATGACAAGACCAACAAGCTCTACCTTACGGCTCGCTACATGATTGTGGCTTCCCACTATCAGCTGGGTGCTTATGAAGAGGTCATCAAGACTGCTGATGAGCTTCTGGCCAGTGGTGAAATGGTGGCTGCTGAGGGTAAGGATTGCCTGAAGCCCGACCAGGCTGCCAACTACGATAACTACACCTACTTCTTCCTGATGGATGCCTGCGCCCGACTGGCTGGTAAAGACCCGGCCATGCGAGACAAAGCCATTCAGACATTCGAGCAGTATGCAGCCAAGTACACAACCACGGATCTGAAGATGGCTCCGCTGGCTGACAAGATGTACTACGGTGCCGTTGATCAGCACCTGAAGCGCAGTGAGTCTGCTGCAGATGATAAGAGTGCAGAGGAGGACAAGAAGATGGTCATCAAGTACTGCGACCATATCTGCCAGTCCTGGCCTGAAAGCGATTTGTATCCCACTGCCGAGCTGCTGGCTGCTGGTGTGCTGCTGAATCAGACTGATGATGCGGAGAAGGCCGCGGCCCTGCCGCGCCTGCAGCGCGCTGCGGAAGCAGGCGTGAAGCTGAACACCAAGAGCGGACGCGCTACGGCGGCCAATGCCTACTTCTGGCTGGCTTCCTATTCCGCGGAATATCCGAACGAGGGTGAGTCGGAAGAGGCTGCCAAGGCACGCTGCCGTGAGTATGCTGAGCTCTTCTGGAAGGATGGCGATGCTGAGGGTGATCCCTTTGCTCTGCCCATGGCTTCTCTGTACCTGGATATGGTGAAGGATAAGGATGACTTCGAGGCCGTGGTGAAGCGCGTGCAGTCGACGATTGCCCGTGAAGCCAATTACATGTTCCAGAACAATAAGTCTGACCCCGAACTGGAAAAGACCATCAATACTTATGTGGATGCTTATGTGAACGGCAACAAGAACTACCTGGGCAAGACCCTCAGCCTGGAAGAAAAGACGGCTCACTTCACCAGCTTCCCCGGTATTGACCCGGCAGATAAGTATACCCAGGCTATCTTCCGCATGGCGCAGATCAACTCCATGAACCAGGAGCTTGTTGCGCTGAAGGCTGATAAGGCTGCCAAGGAGAAGATGGAAGAGCAGATTCAGGCGGTGTTCCGCGATATGACCAACACCTTCAAGCCTGCTGACCTGACCAATTACATCAATGTTCAGGTGGGTGACTACCTCGTGACGTATGTTTCCAAGTTCCCTGATCCCTCTTCCCGCACGGAAGAGCTCGACCAGGCTGTGGCATACTACGATGCTGTTATTGAGCGTAACCGCGACTTCGTGGCAGACGCCGAGCTGGGTAAGGCAAATGCTCTGGCGTTCTCCAAGGATGCCGCAAAGCAGGCTAAGTCTGCTGAACTGTACACCAAGGTTGCCGGTAACCCGGATCCGAATGTTGGTGGTCCGGCTCTGGTGGGCCTGACCAAGCTGCACCTGCGCACGGGTAATGCTACCGCTGCAGTGGAGACGGCAAACAAGTACCTGCAGAATCGTCAGAACCAGCGTGATCGCCTGGATATGATGCTGATGCAGGGTGAGGCATACACGAAGGCCAATGACTCGAAGAATGCACTGCTTGCCTACATGAACCTGTTCAACCAGTATAAGGGCAAGGTGCAGTATTCTGCCAAGGCCTGTCTGGCAATCATGGAAATCTTCTGGAAGCGTAATACTCCGATGAAGGGTGACCGCCTGCAGAAGGGATTCCAGAACTCCGACCGCTGGACTGCCTGGAATACGGGCCAGCTCTACGTGAACCTTATCCGCCGCAGTGGCGTGGAAGCCAAGCTTACTCCGGAAGAAAAGGACGAATTCAACAAGGTGCTCAGCGCTGTGCATAACTATGGTACTGACCCTGCCGTGATGAAGGAAGATAAGGCTAATAAGGAATTCCAGCGTAATCTCCAGAGTAGTAAGAAG
Source organism: Akkermansia sp. (assembly GCA_017555465.1). Taxonomy (GTDB): domain Bacteria; phylum Verrucomicrobiota; class Verrucomicrobiia; order Verrucomicrobiales; family Akkermansiaceae; genus Akkermansia. The sequence continues at coordinate 10,560 of JAFZGH010000016.1, forward strand.
AAGTAACCATTAACCCCTGTTTCCGAAATATGAAATCATTGAAATATATGGGATTTGCTCTGGTGGCGGCCTCCTGCATGCAGTTTGCCGCTGCTCAGCAGCCTGTCAAGTTGAGCGCTTATGTACAGCTGCCCGGTGGCAAGCCTGCATTGCTTGAATTGGAACGCGGTGATGGTGAAGGTTCTTTCTTCTACATGCAGAAAGGTACGGACCAGCTCATGCAGTCCAAGGCGGCTACCTGCAAGATGTTCTACATCCAGACTCCTGCAGATATGGCTAATGCCCAGCGTGATTACTACGGTGGTGATTATGCCGATGCCCGCAAGCAGTTTGCTTCTATCAAGAAGAAGTATGCAGCTTTTGCCGGTCTGCCGGGGTCTCCCTGCACGATGGCTGCGCTCTATGAACTGACCTGCGCCGTGCGCATGCTTGATGTTGCCGCCGTCAAAGAGCTTGCAGCTGCACTTCCTGGTGCATCGTCGCTGACGGGGGCAGATGCTGCTCGCGTGGATGCGGCCAAGGTTGTGGGCCTCATTGATGATAAGCCTGAATCCTTTGCTGCTATCAAGACGGCAGTGGAAGATGTGCTCAAAAAGCACAACCGTAATCTTGACAGCGAAAGTAATGGCTGGCTGCGCTATGCGCTTGCACGCGGGGCGGCTGCCCAGGTGCCGGCCGGGGCTGCCATTGCTGAGGATAAGGTGAAAGCCGCAAGCGCTGCTGTGGATTTCTACTGCCAGGCGGTGATGGCGATGCATGGTTCACAGAAGGTGCTGCCCATGGATGCACTCAATCGTTCCATTGCACTGCTCTGGGCTATGCCTGGTGTGCAGGATTACGCTGCAAAAGTGAGCACCCCCGTCGATAAGTCCGGGTGGAACGCAGCTCCCGCAGATTTCCGCGATGCTGTGGCCATGGCTCATTATCTGAAGACAATATACCCCAGCGAGACGCCTAATGAACTTGCTGATAAGCTCGACGCCTATTACTTCAATACGTTGAAGGGTGTCAAGAAGGGTGAGTAATCAATCATTGTTCTCTCGAATCCGCGGAGCAGATGCTCCGCGGATTCCTTTTTTCTTTCGAAACCTATAGAAATACAGCTATGGTAGATATGTTAGTACGCCTGTATGCGTTGCCGGAGGGTGCACCTCTGCGCCGCGCGCAGGAAGAGCAGGGGGTTATTGTGCGCTCCTGCCGTCCTTACGAAATGCATGCTGTGCAGGAGTGGATTGGCCGCACGTTCAGTACTCGCTGGGTGAGCGAGTTTACCGTTGCCATGGCGCACCAGCCTGCAGGCTGCATTATTGCTACGCGTGACCGCGAAGTGGTGGGGTTTGCCTGTTTTGACGCGACGGCTCGAGGATTTATCGGCCCCATGGGGGTGGATCCAGGACTTCGCCTGGGTGGTGTTGGCAAGGCGTTGTTGGTGACAGCGCTGGAGCAGATGAAGGCGCTGGGGTATGCCTACGCGATTATCGGGGGAACCGGTCCGCAGGAATTTTATGCCCGGACGGTAGGGGCCACAGTGATCGAGGGCTCAGATCCCGGTGTGTATGCTGACATATTGCCGGAACCTTGCTGATTTTATGTTTGTTGTATGGCAGGTACAGCGAAATAATGAAAAATCCTCTTGTTTTTTTCTTAATCATGATTCTTTACCTTGACACGCGCCATAAATCCTGCTAATTTGTGGAACGTAGATTATCTTATTCCCTCCATGAAACGTTTTCTCTTCATCCCCTCTTGCGCTCTGCTGACTTTCGGCATGCTTACCTCCTGCCAGAAAGAAGAAAAAACTGCTCAGCAGCTGGCCGAAGAACTGACTGCTGAACTGCAGAAGGTAACCGATTATAAGACCGCGGAAGCTGTTGCTCCTCGCGTAGAGGCTCTTAATAAGCGCTTCCAGAATGCCAGCGTGCGTGTATTCAGCGCAGATGCCAATGCTCTGGCTGGCAGTGAGGTGAATGCATATTCTGAGGCTGTGTGCGGTCTTGTCCGAGAGTTGGGGCGCGTGCAGGCCAGTAAGCCTGTAACCGAGGCTGCCGGTGGTGTCAATGATGCTGCGCTGGTGCGTGCTGTGGGCGTGGGCGCCGGAGCCCCTGTTACCGCTGCTGCCAAGGAGCAGTTCTCCAAGGGGCAGCTTTACACCTACAATACTGAATCCGAAAGTAATAATAATCCTCCCGCGTTTGCCGAGTACTATGGCTCTGAGAAGCTGGCCGCCGCTTTGGCTTACGTGGCTACCACGGCTGATAACGGTGCGTTCAAGTTCGCTAACGAAGAGGATGTGCCTGCTATTCCCGCTGCCGTGGAAGTGGAGGCCGAGGAAATGGAATCTGTGGATGTTGCACCTGCTGATGAAGAGCCTGCAGCTGACGCGGAACCCGCCGCTGAAGAAGAGCCTGTCGCTGATGAGGAGCCTGCTGCTGACGAAGAACCTGTCGCCGAAGAGGAACCTGTGGCTGAAGAAGAGCCTGTCGCTGATGAGGAGCCTGCTGCTGACGAAGAACCTGTCGCCGAAGAGGAACCTGTGGCCGAAGAAGAGCCCGTAGCTGATGAGGAAGAACCTGCAGATGATGCTGCCGATGAAGAGGTGAGCGATGATGCTGCAGGGGAAGATCTCGGCGGAGACGAGAACTTTGACATTGAGCTGTAAAAAAGAATTTCACCTTGATTATCACGTTTTGATGATGCCCGCCGCAGTTCTCTGAATAAGGGAGCTGCGGTGTTTGTTTAAGAGAGAACCATGCCCCGGCTTTTGTTCACTTGCGCGTACGATGGCCAGCCGTATTGCGGCTGGCAGAGCCAGCGCGGTGTCCAATCTGTTCAGGATACCATCGAGGCTGCAATTGGGAGGATTCTTAAGGAACCAGTGCGTATTGCGGCTAGTGGGCGCACTGATGCAGGCGTTCATGCGCACGCGCAATGCTTCCACGTGGATGCACCGGAATCGTGCCGCCTTAGTATGGATAACTGGGTGGCTGCACTCAATGCCCATTTGCCGGCGGATATCCGCATTTCCTGTGTTCAAGAGGTAGCGCCGCATTTTCATGCCCGGTTTGATGCCGTCGGCAAGGAGTATGAGTATCTGATTTGCCGTGCAGGGGTTCTTTCTCCCTTTTTGCGTGGTCGCGTGTGGCATGTGCCGCATGGTTTTGATGCAGATGCGTTGGCTGCAGCACTGCAAATCTATGTGGGTACACATGATTTCCGACGTTTTGCGGCTAATCGCGGAAATGAACCGGCAGACCCGCCGCTGGATTTTTATCTGCGGACGATTTATCGTGCCGACCTGGAAACTGATGGCGATATGTTGCGGATGCTCTTCCATGGAAACGGCTTTATGTACCGCATGGTGCGACTCCTGGTGGGAACGGCGCATCAGGTAGCGCGCGGCCGCATGACTGATGAGGAGCTGGCAGCTATGCTGAAAAATCCCCTGGGGGCGAAAACTCGATATTGTGCTCCTGCGGAGGGTCTGTATCTGAAGCAGGTGTTTTATGCTCGTTGAAAAATCCCTGCCCGGGGCAGGGCAGGGATTTTTCTTCAGTTACTGAGTGCCTGGGTTACTCTGTCGTGGCCGGGGGCTCGCTGGTCGGCGTTTCCGGGCGGCAGGACTTCATCTCCTTGCATTTCTTCTCGCATATTTCCTTGTACATCTTCTTGTACTTTTCGGCCATTTCGGGGTTTTTCTCGACGCCCTTACCGGTTGCATACATGTGGGCTAATGCCATGCAGGCACCTGCGTGGCCCTCAGCCGCCGCTTTTTCGAGGCCGGGAAGAGCTTTCTGGTACCATTCTTTTGCCTTGGCTGCATGTTCATCCGTTGCTTCCGGAGTGGTTTCGGTGAGATAAGCCACGGTATATTGCGCGATGGGATTGCCGTTTTCAGCTTCTACTGTGACGGTCTCTACATCCAGCCAGGCTTGTTCGCAACATTGTATACCATTGTCTGTCTTGCAGCAAGCATGTTTGCATGACTCGTCTGCAGTACAGCAGGGCTTGGTGGCGTCAGTGTTGCGAGTGGGGCATTCTGCTGCATGAGCCCACTGGGCAAGACCAAGCAGCACGGCGGTTGTTGTGAGTGCGAATTTCTTCATAGGGCTTCATTCTGAACCTAAATTTTCAGCGTTTCAACCCAACTTTCCAGCTGTTTTGCTGGTGATTCTGAGGAAATTTTATCTTTTTTGCAAAAAAATTAGAAATAATGATTGACTTGGCTGGCAAGTGCGTGTATACTCGCGGCGCTTTCACGTCTCACACGAAGTGGGACGCCCGGAGTCAAGTCGCTTCTGTAGCTCAGTGGTAGAGCGCATCCTTGGTAAGGATGAGGTCGCGGGTTCAAATCCCGCCAGAAGCTTTTTGATTTCTTGCAAGAATAAGCAGCCCAAACTTAATAAACGATTATGGCCAAAGAATCATTCCAGCGCACCAAGCCCCACGTGAACGTGGGTACGATCGGTCACGTTGACCATGGCAAGACTTCTCTTACCGCTGCAATTACTAAGGTTCTTGCAGACCGCGGTATGGCTGAAGCCCGTGCTTACGATCAGATTGACGGTGCCCCCGAGGAACGTGAGCGCGGTATTACCATTTCTACTGCTCACGTTGAATACGAGACCGAGACCCGCCACTATGCACACGTGGACTG
>JAFZGH010000017.1 GCA_017555465.1 Akkermansia sp.
AAGAAAATCGGCCAGGTGAATGTACCAAAGATAAACGCCCCGCTCTCCATCACCGATGCCAAGAAAGCCGGATTCACCGTGATGCAGAAGCGCGATGAAGGCGTATACGAAAAGCTTTAACCCGACCATATGCAATTCTTTCTAACCCCAGAGGAAATCGCCCAGCTGGAATGGACCTACCCCGGCGCGGGTGAAATTGTGCTCTTCATCGTGGGCATCAGCTTTTTCCTGTTCCTGAATGCCTTTTTCGTGGCAAATGAATTCGCGTGTGCACGCGTGCGCGAAAGCCAGCTGGCAGAAGACAGCGACGACACAAAATCCCAGGCCCACCGCCGCCGCACCGCCAGGCACATTGTGCGCCACCTGGATACCTACCTCTCTGCCAACCAGGTGGGCATCACCTTTGCCTCGCTGGCGCTGGGTGCCATGGGCGAGCCCTTCATTGCCAGCCTGATAGAAAGCCCGCTGAGCTATTACCTGCACCTGAGTCCCACGGTGGTGCATGTGATTTCGTACACCGTGGCCTACGCGCTGTTCACCTTTGCGCACGTGGTGCTGGGCGAGCTGGTACCCAAGAGCCTGGCCATCCGCAAGCCGCTGCAGATTGCGCTGATGACGGCGGTTTCCATGCACCGCTTTGCTAAATCCACCAAGTGGATTATCCACCTGTTCAACAACACGGCCAACGCCATTGCCCACCGCGTATTCGGAGTAGACCCGCATTATGAGCCCAACGAATCCCACAGCGCAGAGGAGATAGCCCTCATTGTGGAAGCCAGCGGCCGCAGCAAGGAAGTGACCGAAACCGAAGCGGAAATCTCCATGAACGCGCTGGAGCTCAACGACCGTTCCGTGCGTGATATCCTGGTGCCCCGCAGCCGGGTGGAGGTGCTGGATATCAACAAGAGCTTTGATGAACTGCTGGAGCAGGTGCTCACCAGCCGCCACAGCCGCTTTGCGCTGGTTTCCGGCCACCTGGACCACGCCAAGGGCTGGGTGCACGTGAAGGATATCCTGCAGATGGTGCACAGCGGCACGCACGATATCATGGCCGAGCGACGCGAATTAAAAGTGGTGCCCGAAACCATGAAGCTGGATACCCTGCTCGACTTCTTCTCCCGGGAGCACACGCACTTTGCCCTGGTGGTGGATGAATACGGCGAAGCCCAGGGCCTGGTGTATCTGGATGATGTGCTGGAGGAAATCGTGGGCAATGACATCCAGGACGAATTCGAGATGGAAGCCGCGCGTACCTTCTTCAAGGTGGATAAGGGGCAGTACATCGCCAGCGGCTCCATTACCCTCTTTGACCTGGAGGAAGAACTGCCCGAACTGGGCGAGTTTGAAAAAGACAGCGGCATTTCCACCCTCAGCGGCTATATCACCGACCGCCTGGGCCACCTGCCCGAGTGCGATGAACAGATCCGCCACCGCGATTTCCTGATTACCGTCATCGGCACGGACGGCCGCCGCGTCACCCAGGCCCGCCTGGAATACAGCCCCCTACCCTCGGATGACGATGATGATGACCTCGACGACTGATTTTTCCTGATACCCCGCTATGCATATCTACGAAACACTTTCACTGGCGCCCACCGGCTTTGTCATGGGCATGGTGCTCATGCTGATGAGTCTGTACGTGCTGCT
>JAFZGH010000150.1 GCA_017555465.1 Akkermansia sp.
ATGGAATGGGTGACAGAAAGCGTGGCTTAATAAGTTGCGTCGCCTTCTGTCACCCATTCCATGGGCTCCAATATTATTTTGTCAATACCGGGGGCTGCGCTCGCTTATGCGAGCTTACCCCCGGCTACCTTCTTTCGCCCCTGAACGGGGCTATAAATTCCGCTCGCTTGCGGCTCGCCAGACTCCGATTTGTCGAGCTCAATTGTCATTTTGGACTTATTATAAGTCCACCTTTCGTTATTACTGATGAAATATGAAAGGAGCAGCAGATTTTATTTCCTGGCTTTTTTCTTTTTTTTGCCTTTTTTATCGGCTTTCTGCTTAACCGGAGCTGCAGCAGCCTCTTCCAACATGCTGATGATTCTGACGAACTTCTCCTTGCTCTTCTGTCGGGTCGGGTCGTTTAAGGCTTCCTTTGCAATGTCCAGGGGAGTCTGTCCATCATCGTTGGCCAAGTTGGGGTCTGCGCCGTATCGCAGCAATATTTCTATCTCTTCTTCCTTTGCATTTCTCGTTGCATGGTGCAGAGCTGCGTCGCCGTGGGCTACATAGAAAACATTGTAAAAATAATTTGTCTTGTCGATAGGGCCGACAAATTCGTATTTGCTGCCCTTGATGTTCGGGTCTGCGCCTTCCTTGCACAGCATTTCAAGCCATATCGGGTCGCTCACACGCATCGCACTCATCAGCATGGGGCGGCCGTAGCTATCAATCATGTTCAGATCTGCACCGTTTTTCATGCAGAATTTGAACACTTCATCATACGGTACCCGGTAATTGATATGATTTTTCGGGTATTTCATCACTTTTCTGGAACCTACGCTAAAGGCTGCAGCTTCCCAGCACGTATGGCCATTTGCATGCAGATCTCCACCGGCATCCAGCAGCATCTTGCATACCTTGAGATGGGGGTGGTTTCCATCAATGGCCCGCGCAAGGGGAGTGTGTGGCCCAGCGGTAAAGTTGGGGTCTGCGCCGTTATCCATACATTCCTTGACGGCTGTTTCAATTTGCTTTTCCCACTCTTTGCGATCCATTGTAAATTTGAAATACTTGGAAGTGTCGTGCAGCATATCGCAGATTTTCTGACTGTTCGCACGAATTTCCTCGTCGCTTCCCTTCTTCTTGTATCGCATGGGCAGTTTTGCTTTCTTACGCCACGGTTGCGTAGCCACTTCTTCCTGCACCGGCTTGCCCAGGGCCAGGGCTCCCAGCAGCCATTTGCGAGCCCGGGTAGCATTCTTTTCCACGCCATCACCATCGCGGTACGCTTTGTAAAGGGCGTAGCATGCGTCTGCGTCCTTATCCAGCCGTTTGTACAGTTTTTCGAACTCCTCCTCTGTCATGGCAAAAGCCGTGCATGTTGCCAGGCAGCAGAATACTAAAGTTTTTATGCTCATCATGCCCTGACTCTATCAGAGAGGAAAATGCAAGTCAAGTTAATTCAATTTCTTGAAAATTGAAAATACGAAGAAAATCCCCCTTTCGTCTGTTATGGTCTGGTTTACTGACGCTGGGAAAAAATCAGCCCGCCAGAAATAGTAATGATTCTCAAAATCCAAAATACTGCGTCTGTGTGAGAAGTTACTGCTTGACGCAGTAAGTGGAATCATGTATTCTTTAACGCGATTTCACCCCTGTACATTATGCCGACTGACAAACCGATTAATACTATCTCCGTGCTCGTGGAAAACAAGTTTGGTGTGCTTTCCCGCGTAGCTGGTCTGTTCTCCGGTCGCGGCTACAACATTCACTCCCTCAACGTGGCTCCCTGCGAAGATCCCAAGTTCTCCCGCATGACCATCGATGTGAAGGAAGATAATGAAAAGCTCGACCAGGTTATCAAGCAGCTCAGCAAACTGGTGAATGTGGTAGAGGTGATTGATTACCGCAATGCTCCGACTGTGTACCGCGAAATCGTGCTGGTGCGCGTGCGTTTCGGCGAGCACAAGACCGAGATTCTGCAGCTTTGCGATATGTTCCGCGCCCAGGTCATCGATGCCACGCGCGAGATGCTCACCATTGAAATTTCCGGTGGCGCATTCCGCCTGAACCGCTTCCTCGACCTCATGAGCGATTACGATGTGGACATGGTGACCCGCTCCGGCAAGATTGCCGTGGTGAAGCCCCGTGCCTGATGATAGTTTTCCGTAATTATCTTACCTCATCATCACCGGCAAGGTCAGGCGCTTTGCCGGTGATTGCTTTTTCTGAACCGATATGGCTATTGAATCTTTTGGCGGGGTGAGCCCGCAGCTGCAGGAACCCGCATTTGTGGCCGCCAGTGCTGATCTCATCGGGCGAGTGACCCTGCACCCGGATTCCAACGTGTGGTACAATACCACCATCCGCGGAGATGTTTCCCCCATTGAAATAGGGGAGGGAAGCAATGTGCAGGATAACTGCTGCCTGCATGTGGATTATGAGTACGGCTGCAAGCTTGGCAAATACGTGACCGTGGGGCACAGTGTCACGCTGCACGCCTGCACGGTGGAGGATGCCTGCCTCATCGGCATGGGGGCGGTGGTGCTGGATGGCGCGGTGGTGGGCCATGGCTCCATTGTGGGGGCGCATGCGCTTGTGACCAAGGGCACGATTATCCCCCCGCACAGCTTGGTGCTGGGTTCCCCGGCAAAAGTGGTGAAACAACTGCCGCCGGAAACGGAACAGGCCAACATTGACCACGCGAAGGATTATGTGCGCCTGGCGCGTGAATACGCCGCGCGTTGATATGCCTCTGCTGGTCATTGCCGCCCTGTGTCTGCGCGTGACAACGCTCTTCGGTTGATGCAGGAAAATCTGCTTGACCTCACCTCTCCGAATCGGTAGAATAAGCCAACTTCTCCCTCATAACATCATCAGGTTTTAGCAAAAACTTTGACAGAAACAGGAGAAAAATTCCGTATTCTTTGTATATATGAAACTGAATCGTGTATTGACGCTGGCGTTCCTCGCCCTCTTCGCTGCAAGCGGGCTGCAGGCTCAGTCGCTGTCTCCGGACACCAAGACCCGCTGGGATAAAGGCACCCTCGTGGTGGAATCCCCGGTGCGTCCGGAAGGTCAGCAGCATGTGGTGGGCCTTACCGCCCCCAAGATGAAGACCGTTCGTGTGGCATTCGTGGGCCTTGGTATGCGCGGCCCGGGTGCTGTTGCCCGTTTCACCCACATCCCTGGTGTGGAGATTGTTGCCCTGTGTGACTACGAGGCCAAGCGTGCCGAGAAGTGCCAGAAGTACCTGCGCGAGGCTGGCCTCGCCCCCGCTGACATCTACTCCGGCGCTACCGGTTATGAGGAACTTTGCAAGCGCGATGACATCGACCTCGTATACGTTGCCACCGACTGGGATCACCACTTCCCCGTGGCCAAGTGCGCCTTGGAGAACGGCAAGCACACCGCTATTGAAGTACCCAGCGCCATGAACCTCCAGCAGTGCTGGGAGCTCATCGACCTCTCCGAAAAGACCCGCAAGCATTGCATGATTCTGGAGAACTGCTGCTACGACTGGTTCGAGCTCGATGCCCTCAACATGGCCCAGAAGGGCATTCTGGGTGAAGTGCTCTACGCCAAGGGTGCTTACATTCACAACCTTGACCCGTTCTGGAACTCCTACTGGACCAACCCTGAGAATGACCCCGAGAAGCTGGCCTGGCGTCTCAAGTACAACAAGGAGAACCGCGGCGACGTGTACGCCACTCACGGTCTCGGCCCGGTGGCCCAGGTGATGAACATTCACCGTGGCGACCGCTTCACCACCCTCGTGGCCATGGACACCAAGTCCGTGCACGGCCGTGAGCTCGTGGAGAAGAAGACCGGCAAGCCCTGCCCGGAATTCCGCAACGGCGACCACACCACCACCCTCATGCGCACCGCCAACGGCAAGGTCGTGGAGATTCAGCACAACGTGATGAACCCGCAGCCCTACAACCGCCTGTTCCAGCTGACCGGCACCCGCGGGTTCGCCAACAAGTACCCCATCGAGGGCTTTGTGCTCGAAAGCAGCCACATGAAGGGTGCTGAAGGTGCCCCCGACCTGGAAGACCTCGACTCCCATTCCTTCATGAGCGAAGAGAACATGAAGAAGCTGCGCGAGACCTACCGCCACCCCATCATCAAGAAGTATGGCGAGATGGCAGAGAAGGTGGGCGGCCACGGCGGCATGGACTTCTTCATGGACGTGCGCATGGTATACTGCCTGCAGAACGGTCTGCCCCTGGATATGGACGTGTACGACCTGGCCGAATGGTGCAGCCTTGCTGAGCTCGGCTCCATCTCCATGGACAACAACAACTGCTCCGTGTCCTTCCCCGACTTCACCCGCGGTTACTGGAACCTGGTGGACGGCTACAAGCATGCCTGGGCTGCCCCGTCTGATGAAGCCGCAACCGAAGCTGCTGCCGAGGCTTACACCGAGGCTCAGAAGATTGCAGTGAAGAAGCTGAACCTCTGGAATCTGTATGATGCTGCCAAGGCTGGCGACGCTGCTGCCCAGGCTGCATACGAGGCCGCGGCTGCCCAGCTCGATGCCGAAATCGTGACTGCAGAGAAGGCCACCGCCGCCGCCAAGGCTGCTGCCGAGAAAGCCTACACCGAGGCTTACGAGGCTGTGGAAGCCGCTCAGAAGTAAGATTCTGTTGATAAACGCTGATTTTATCCCTCCGCCGGGATGCCCCCTCCAACCGGGCATCCCGGCGATTTTTTTATTTCGCTTGTAGAAAACTTATACCCAATGCCTTACGAAGAGGGTGGAAAAATCGGGAGTGACGCTCCCGATTTTTCCGCCCTGGCACTCCCGATTTTTCGCTTGAATGCGTAACTGCTGCGTGCTAAATACGGTTATACAATCATGCCTGCCAGCCGCTGCCAATGGGTGAACCTGAAGAACCCGCTCTACATCCGCTA
>JAFZGH010000151.1 GCA_017555465.1 Akkermansia sp.
ATAAGTGATAGCAATCCCATTCTCTGCCTTACGGATTTCGGAGAGCAAGTCATTCACCTTGCCGCCGACCACATAACGGCCACAGTTCTGGCCGAAGTCGGTGTAGGTCTGATAGGTCGCATCACTGTGCATCACACCGGCAGTTGCCGAGGGGGCAAACGTGGCAACTGCGGCCATGGCGGCGAGGAGTGCGCGGCGGAGGGAAAGGTTCAGGTGAAGTTTCATGTGGAAAAATGGTACGGAGGAGCGGTTGCAGCGACATTCTGTCGCAACCTACCCATTCTAGCAAGCCCCGCCGGGATGTCAATCTTGATTTTCGGATAAATTTGCGCTGTGGCTCGGGAAATGGGGGAATTTGGCATTGCATTATGGGAGAGGGCTTGTTATGATGCCCTCAGAAAAAATCCTTCCATTGTCATGCATTTGAAAAGTCTGTTAATTGGGTTAATGGCGGGGCTGGTGGCCATGCCGGTGGTTGCTGAGCCGGAGAATGCGGGCGTGGTGCAGCCTGCGCCGGTGGATATCATGGGCATGAGCCGCGATGCCCGCTGCGGGCAGGTGCTGGTGACGGCGCTCATCAACGGCGTGCCCATGCGCATGATGCTGGATACCGGCGCCACGCACACCGTGCTGCATGAGGAGAGTGTGGCAAAGCTGGGCGCGGTGCAGTGGGTGGATACATCATCCTTTGCGTTCCGGGGGAATTCGACCCAGCGTCCCCGTTTGCTGCTGGCGCCGCTGCAGGCCGGGCCGGGGGAATCGGATTCGCACCCGGTGATGGTGATGAATCTGGGCGCGGTGCGCAGCATGATGGCAGAGAAGATAGACGGCATTCTCGGCATGGATTTCCTGGGCTCTCTGCCGTTTACCTTTGATTTCCACAAGAATGAATTTTACTGGGGCACCCCGGAATCCGGGAACCTTGTGCCGGTGATGGGCGAGGTGGAGCGCAGCGGCCGCGTCCGCTGGCTGACCCGCTGCCAGGGCAGGGAGATTAAATTGCTGCTGGATACGGGTAGCTCTGTGACCCGCATTTGCGCAGAGGACTGGCTGCCTGGCGCTGCCGGGGAAATCCAGGCCCGTATCGGCGATATTGATACGACCTCGGCGCAGCAGTTTGTGGAGGGCCGCCCCGGCGACCTGGAGCTGGCGCCGGGCGTGGTGCTCAAGGGCGTGACCCCCATTCTCTGCGGGCCCGGTGAGTTCACGATTCTGGGGGTGGATGCTCTGCGCGATTCCGTGCTGGTGCATGTGCCGGCGGTGGAGATTCCCGGCGGTATGTTCCTGCTCGTTCCCTAATCAAGAAACGGTGGCCCGGATGCTACGGTGGATTTTCTGTGTGTGGGCGTTTCTGCTGGCCGGGCTGGCCGGCGCGGGGGAGCTGCAGCCAGTATGGCGCGGGTTGCATGTCGATGTTTCACGCCATTTCTTTGAGCCGGCGGTGCTGCGGGACTTTATGGATGCGATGGCCGCGTTGCGCTTTAACCGCCTGCATCTGCACCTGACAGACGGCCCCGGCTGGCGACTGGAAAGTCTGCGCTACCCGCGCCTTACCTCGGTGGGCGCGTGGCGTAAGAAGCTGCCGGAGGGCCCCTGGAATTGGAGCGAACACGAAATCGGCAGTCATTTTGCAACGTGCTACGGCGGTTATTACACGCAGGAGGAAATGCGCGGGCTCATTGCCTATGGGGCGGAGCGGGGCATCATGCTGGTGCCGGAGGTCGATTTGCCCGGGCATGCCTATGCTGCCCTGGTGGCTTACCCGGAGCTGGCGCTGGAGCCCCCTCCCGGCTGCAAACTGGGGCGCGATGTGCTCGCGGTGATGAAGCCCGAAGTCCGCCGCTTTGCCCGCGATGTGCTCGATGAACTCATGGCGCTTTTCCCCGCCGGAACACCCATTCATCTGGGCGGCGATGAGGTCGATACCCGGCTCCTCTCCCGCGAGCAGCAGCGCGACTTCATGCAGGAAATGGTCGATTATGTCAGCTCCAGGGGCTTCCCGGCCATCACCTGGGACGAAGCGGCCGAGAATGGCGTGCGCGGGCAGTGGGTCATGCTCTGGCGGGCTGAGAAAATGGAGGAAATCCTGGCGCTGGGCTTGCCCACCATTCTGTGCCCGAACTCTCACTTCTACTTCGATTACCCGCAGCGCACAGGCGTGGCGCCCATATGGCAGCGGGTGATTACGCCGGAAACGGTGCGCTCATTCCGCCTCCCGCAAGCCCCCCATGTGCTGGGGCTGCAGGCCAACCTCTGGACAGAGGATATCAGGACCCCCGCGCGCTTGTTTGAAATGGCCTTCCCACGCGCCCGCACCATGGCCGAGACTTTCTGGCTCCTCTCCCCTCAATAAACCATACCTGAGCGCACGAAGGTTTTCATGCCCCGCGCCAGCTTATAGCCCGTGCTACGGGCTTCAACTCACGAATTGCAGGGCTGCAGTCTGGCTACGTTAAAGCCCGTGAACAGGGTGATGTATTCCCCAAAAAAACTGCCGCGCTCCGGGGAGCGCGGCAGGAATTGTTTTCAGATGTTTTTATCCGGTTCTCTTTACTTGCGACGACGAGGGCCTTCGATAAATCTACGGCCTCCCGAGTCTTACTTGCGGCGACGGCGCATGGCCAGACCGGCCAGGGTCAGCAGGCTCAGCGTGGCTGCTTGTCACGGCGTAGGCAAAGCCGAAGACGGATGGTGGGCTCCCGGCTTCGCGTCAGCCCTGGAGGGCTGCTTGCTACGCCGTGGCAGGACGCCCACCACTTTTATTCAAGCCTTGCTTACTTTCTACGGCGGCGGGCGCAGAGACCGGCCAGAGCCAGCAGGCTAAGCGTAGCCGTGGTGGGCTCGGGAACGGCGTTGATGGTAATCTGGTTCTTGCTGGAACCTGCTTCACCCGTGGTGAAAGTGGTTGTCCCGAACACCTCTTCTGCCGTCTTGCCCAGGTCTTCCTGAATGACAAGATTCAGATCGATGTCGGCCACATTTGTCACCTTTTCCAGGTTGAAGGTAACCGGTCCTTCATACTCTTCCAGTTCCTTGAGGGCATTTTCGGTGAACATCAGTTCCACCTTGGCATTATCGCCCAGGCTCACGCCATCGCCCAGCGTCAGCATGGGGCTGGATTCGCTGCGAAGGGTGTACGTTGTGCTATCCAGCAGCTCGGCCAGACTGTCAATTTCGAAGATGATCTTGGCTTCTGTGGTTACGAATGTGGGACCGACTAGCGTATCCGAACAAGCACCTTCCCATTCTTTTGCCGTTACACCGTTAACAGTTTTAGGAACCTTGTTTACGAGCGTTTTGCCGTCTTCTGCCCATACGTAAACGCAGTAAACATTGTTCTCATCACGTCCTTGGGAAACGAGGTTTCCTGCTGCGTTTCGATAGAAGACTCTTCCATTTGGATCCTTTGATTCGACTCTTTCCGTGTGGCCAAACTCTGTAGTCACGCCTTCGCCGATGTGGAGGAAGTCACGGACAACCAGAGTCCCCTCAACCTTGAATGTATTCTGCAAGGCAGTGTTTCCAGAGCTGAAGGTAAGACTAGTGATTTCACTGTTGCCTTCGATGAACACCGTACCGGAACCTCCTGTCACATTGATGTTAATGGCAGCATCGGGCGAGGCATTCTTATCGAACCCGATGTTTTTGAAGGACATGGATTCCCCCGTGCCGGAGCGGCTGAACTCCTGCGTGCCGCTCTTGACCACCAGATTATTCATCTTAATCTGGCCGCTGAAGGAGTTATTGCCTTCAGCTGTGGAGCTGCCACCGAAGAAGAGCTTCTCCGCGGAGCCATTGGAAACGAATTCATTGTCGCCTTTCAGGTTAGCACCCTTGTTGAAAAGAACATTGCCGGCATCAGCAGTAATCTTGCTGTTGCTTACGTCGGCAACGCCATCGAATCGGACCGTACCCTTCGTGCTTGCGATTTCGGCATTGGTAATCTGAGCATCCTCCTTCACCCAGAATGTACCATTG
>JAFZGH010000152.1 GCA_017555465.1 Akkermansia sp.
ATGAGCGGAGTGCCGCCGCGGTTGTAGTCCACCACTGAATAGCCATTGTAATGGGTAAGCTTGGCAGCGTCCTCCTCCAGGTGAATATGGTCGAGCTTCACTGTACGCACCACCGGGCCATCGGCCTTCACCTTGCAATCAGCCGGGTATGCCCAGGCATACAGCGGCACCTCGCCGCCGATGCAGAGCGGCAGATCCAGCTGGCTGGTCTGGTAGTTCTTGGGCATATCGGCATAGAAATAATTCTTGCGGTCCCACTTGGAAACAGGCGGAGTGGTGCAGCCCAGCATCATACCCGTCAGAATGGTGCGCTCAATCGCGTACTTGTTCAGCACAGGCAGAGCACCGGGCATACCCAGGCAGGTCGGGCACACGTTGGTGTTCGGTTCATAGCCGAACCCGGCCTTGCAGGAGCAGAACATTTTGGTTTCCGTCTTAATCTGGCAGTGAACTTCCAGACCAATGGTCACGAGGTAATCAGAAACAGGCATTTGCAGTATGGTATAGGTATGAGGTTATTGAGATGAAAGGTTATTTTCCCGGAGAGCGCACTCCAGGTCAGCGCGGAAGGACGCATCGAATACGGAATCAAACAGCACACAGTGCGTAGCCCCCAATGATTCGAACACGCTGTCCAAAGCATCGGAAAAAACATCAAATGTTTCGGCTTCGTACCCCGGCAGCGCAGCAATACGCACAATCTCACTGCGGATGGACCAGAGAATGGGCTCGATAGGAGCGAGAGCCTCGCGCGCCACCACAACCGAAGCCGGGGCAAACTCGCGTCGCTCGCGTTTTATCTCCGGCAGGAGCATTCGAAGCTGCTGCGAAAGTTTCTGCAATTCGGGCGCAGCAGCGGAAGCACTCGTTTCATCCTGCACCGCAACAAGAATATCAAGCACGGCGCGGTCGGGGGCTACCAGCTGGCGGATGCGGGCAATTTCCACACTGGCTTCCTCTTCTGTCAACGGCGCAGCGGAGTGATGCATCAGCTCCATATCATCCTGCGCAAACATGCCCAGCTGCACGGCTTCTTCAAAAGCCTTTCTGAGGGCATCAGAATCATAGCAATTAGCCCGGCAGATGCTTACGAACTCTACATGCAGGTCATCCAGCGTTTCCAGAATGCGCATCTGCACATTGTCCATCATCCCCACACATTCAGCATCCGCCGCCACCAGAGGCAGGGAACTCAAGCGATTATCAAGCTCAAATGTAAGCTTCACCAGTTCCAGGAAACGCACAGCGGCCGCATCTGCATCACTCCGGCTTCCTATCCCAGACAGGAGAAACCACATTTCAGAAGAAGTGCGCAGAAATTCCAAGCCGAGATGCTGCGCTTCTGTCGCTTCATCCCCCGTCGGAAGCGGCTCCGCGTACACTGCAGCCGCCTGCACCGGAGTCATCTGACCCAGAGCAAGAGTAAGCCCGGCTATGTAAAGCAGTTTTTTCATCAGCAATGCGCCCGGATATTATACGCTTTATCCTCTGAAAAGCAAGCCAAGATTAGAACTTCCGTCTAAAATCGAGTGTCCCAAAGATTTCTTAAGACGTTGAAGTATGAATCCGATTTTAAAGGAAGCCCCCGAGGAATACAAAAGGCATCATGAAAAATGGGAAATAGGCGGGCAAAGCCCGCGAAACTGTGAGCCCGATAGGGCGGTATAATCGTAGCGACGGGGTGGAGACGCGATAGCGGCGGACCCCCTCGTAACCGCCCCAAAAGGCACTTTGAGCCCGTGGAACGGACTCTGGCTGTTTATTAACTTATAACGAGGGGCTTAAGCCCCCCCCGCTACGAATATGCCGTCCTACGAACTCAGAGCAAGTGCCCGATGCCTTGAAGTTTTTGCAGTTTTTATAACAGCAAGGTATTACACCTGGAAACGGCGGTTCAACTCACTCATCGGGAACGGCAGCAGAGTACTCTTGCCACCTGGGCTGCAATAGGGAATTTCACACTCCAGCAAAGCCGCCAGAAGCGGCATCGCATTCTGCAGATAGGAATCGATGTTCTCCTGCTGGGCATACTGCCGCGCCAGCTGGCGGGCAAAGGGCTCAAAGGGACTGCGACTGCGGGAGAGCCGCACCTCTCCACTAGTGAAAACACGCAGCAATTCCTGCACAAAATCCCCTACCTTGCGCAAAGGCAGAATAGCAGGAACTGCTTCAATTCTCAGCGTATTGCGACCGAAGGGGGAAAGCTGGAACCCCGCCTGCTCCAGCTGCGGCTTCACTTCCATCGCAATTCCCATATCACGTGTATCCAGCTCCAAAAGCTCCGGCACCAGTAGCTGTTGAGAAGTGAGAGGATGACGGTTTGCCGCAACCAGACGTTCATAAATAATTCGTTCACGTGCAGCACGCGGAGCCATCAGCACCATGCCTTCCTTATTCTCAAAAATGGCGTACTGGTGATGCAATGTGCCAATGTGCCTGAATCCGGCGAGAACTGGCGCAGCAGGCTCTGTCGATGGATCGGGGGCAGCTGCGGGCGGCGATGGGGGCAATTCGAGTTCCTGCTGCCGGGGGGACACAACGGGGCGCAAAACAAGCGAAGGACGCGTGCTGGGGGCGGGGCTGGATACCGGCGCTGCCGGACGAGAGATTTCCTTGTCTGCCGGTTCAAATACCACAGTTGCTGCAGCTTGAGCAGCAGGCCGTTCTTCCGCCTCACCGCGGGCATGTGCAGCTAAAGTGGCGGCCACAGCATCCATCACAGCCATGGTAATTTCGGCAGGGCGTCGGAAACGCACTTCCCGTTTGGCTGGATGCACATTGACATCAACCAGGGCGGGCTCTACCTCCAGGTACAAAAACAAAGCCGGGTGCAAACCAGGAGGAAAGCCGCCATAACCATCGCGCACGGCTCGATTGATAATCTGGTCTTCAATCGGGCGGCCATTCAGAAAGACATATTGCATGCGGCGGTTACGACGCGCAGCCGACACGGGCATAAGAAATCCGCTTACCCGCACACCGGGAGCCTCGGTAGGGCGCACCCGCATCAGGGACGAAGCCGTCTCTCTCCCCACAAAATCAGCTATACGCTGGCGCAAATCATGGGTCGCCGGCACATCAAACACCTGCTGACCATCGCGGATAAACGTGAAGCGGACCGAGGGAAACGCCAGAGCGTGCAAACGCACCTGGTGCTCCACATGCCCAGCTTCAGTCTCATCGCTTTTCAGGAACTTCCGCCGTACCGGGGTATTGAAAAACAGGTTGCTGACGCAAATTTCCGTACCCGGAGCGCAACCGGCATTCATAAGCGGGGCTTCCACACCTCCTTCAGAGCTCAGCGTCCAGCCCTCTACATCAGCAGCCCGACGAGTAGTCAGGCTTAAATGCGAAACCGAAGCAATACTCGGCAGAGCTTCGCCACGGAAACCAAGCTGACGGATGGCGAATAAATCTTCTACCTGTACCAATTTACTGGTAGCGTGGCGCTGCAGACAAAGAGAGGCATCCGCCTTGCTCATTCCGCAACCATCATCCGTAATCTTGATAAGAGAAACACCGCCTCGCCGGATTTCCACCCTCACACAGCGGGCCCCGGCATCAATGCTGTTCTCTACCAATTCCTTCACGACCGAAGCAGGGCGTTCCACCACCTCACCTGCGGCCACCTGACTTGCCAGGATGTCGCTCATGAGTTTGATGCTCTGCTGGGATTCTTCAGCCATGATTCTGGGGTGAATTTACCACGGACTTCCGAATGCGTCAACTCCACACTGTGCGCAGGTCTGTACGTACTGACACAGAAAGACGCGTTCATTTCTGGAATTCCCGCCGCAGCCGGTGTAATCTGGTGCCGTGAAAAAGTGCCAGATATGCGGCAAACGCGCGTCGATGTTCCTGACGCAGATAGTCAACGGACAAGTTTCCGAACTTGCCCTGTGTGAGGCTTGCGCCCGAGCCAAGGGCTTGTTTGACCCCCAATCCCTCACCTTTGCAGAAAAGTTTTTCCCCGAGGAATTCAAGAACCGGGTAGATAAACTGGTGCGCGAACTCACGATGGGAGAAGCACCCAGAGCCGCAGTCACCGGCAGCAACATGCTTAATCGCTGTCCCGTCTGCGGATTCAGCATTGATGACTACCGCCGCACCGGGCATCTTGGCTGCCCGGATTGCTACAGCGTTTTTGCACGCGAACTGGATCCCGGAGCCGAACCCATATCCTCAGTCCCGGAAGAATCCCCCGCCATCTACCGGGCCCGCCTCGAAAAAGAATTGCAACAAGCCATTGCGCGCGAGGACTATGAACGCGCGGCGCAGTTGCGAGACCAGCTTAACACCCTGCCCCCGGCCAACGCATGAAGTTCGACACCCTTCTCAAAACACCGTACACCTGGAATCCTGACCGCAACACAACTGATGGGGTGGTATACGGAAGCATTGTCCGCATGGTTCGCAATCTGCCGGAATTCCCATTCCCCGGCTGGAGCACAGAGGCCCACCGTGAAGCCGTGGCAGCCCGGATTCTGCCAGTCATAAGAGAAATCAGGGGCTTTAAGAGTGCATTCTACGCTGAAATGAACGAACTGAGCTATGGCCAGCGCCGGGCTCTGCTCACCCGCAAGCAACTCACGCCTTGCATGGCCGCTCGTCAGAATGGTTGTCATGTCATCATTCCCCAGAAAAAAAATCTCTTTTTCATGGTGAATGAGGAAGAGCATCTGGTAGCCCACGTGTTCAACAACGGTCTCGATTTTGATTCCGGTTTGGACACCATGGCAGCGCTCGATGATTGGCTGAGTGAACGCCTGACCTTTGCTTACAACGAAAAGGACGGATATCTGACCAGCATCCCCTCCGAAGCAGGAGATGGGCTGCAGCTGTACTGCCTGCTCCATCTGCCCGGCCTCACCTGTGCCAACATGATGAATCAGGTGACTAAGGCGCTGGAGAAACTTCATGTCAGCATTTCACCCTACTTTTCCGACGCACAGGATGACACAGGGCATCTCTTTGTTCTCTTCTCCATCCCGGGGCCGGAAGGCAGCATGGAAGAACTGCAGGAAAACTTCCAGGATGTTATCAACCACCTTGTGCGCCGCGAACAGCAAGTGCGCCGCAAGTTGCAGGTCGAACCCGGCCTGCACATGCAGGATGCCATCGGCCGGGCATACGGCCTGCTGACCAACTGCCGCCGCATCAGCATCAAGGAACTGCGCGACGCAATATCACTACTTCGCCTGGGCACACTGCAGGGCATCATCTGCTGGGAGGAGGGAGAACAGGAAATGTTGGTGAAGCTTCACCACTTTGCGCTGGACCAGGCCACGATTACAGCCCAGGCAGAAGAAAAAGGAGACCCCGCACTCTGCATCCGCCGCGCTGCCGCAGCCCGCGATTTTCTTAACAACCACCCTCACTATTTTTCTGAAATAAACGTATGAACAACAACTTTACCCCACGCGCTCAGCAGGTTCTCAACATTGCCCGCCGCGAAGCAGACAGATTCCACCACAACTACATCGGCGCTGAACATGTCCTGCTGGGGCTGCTCAAGCTCGGCCAGGGTGTCGCCATCAGCGTGATGGAAAACGCCGGAGTCGATATCGCAGAACTGACGGCCAGAATAGAACAAAGCATTGTGCCCGGTTCCGCAACAGCTGAGGGCTCACTTCCCTATACTCCGCGCGTTCGCAAAATGCTGATTCAGGCAGGAGAAGAAGCAAAAAAGCTGCGCCACACCTACGTAGGCACAGAGCACCTGCTGCTGGCGATGCTCAAAGACGAAGATGGTCTTGCCTGGCATGGACTGATTTCCTGCGGACTCACTTACGATTCCGTGCGCCGCGGCGTAATGGAGGAAATCAACCCCGGATTCGGCATGGATTCGCAGAACGACGACGCGCCGGCAAATGGCGGAGGCAATGTCCATCCCCGGCGCGATGAAGAGGAGGAAGAAGACAGCAACGCATTCCTGCACCACCAGACAGCCGGCAACAACTCTGCCTCCTACCGCAGCAATTCCAACACACCAGCGCTCAGCGCCTTTGGCCGAGATTTGACCGCCCGTGCCGCTGCCGGCGAAATGGATCCGGTCATCGGCCGCCAGGCCGAGCTGGAACGGATTATCCAGATTCTCTGCCGCCGCACCAAGAACAACCCGGTACTGCTGGGTGAAGCAGGAGTGGGCAAAACAGCCATCATTGAAGGGCTTGCCCAGATGATCACCGCCGGCGATGTGCCGGAATTCCTGCTGGGCAAGCGTCTCATCTCGCTGGATATGGCGCTCATGGTGGCTGGCACAAAGTACCGCGGCCAGTTCGAGGAACGGCTCAAGGCGGTGATGGATGAAATCCGCAAGGAAAAGAATATCATTCTCTTCATCGATGAGATTCACACCCTCATTGGCGCTGGCTCTGCCGAAGGCACCATGGATGCCTCCAACATCATCAAACCCGCCCTCTCCCGTGGCGAGATGCAGGCCATCGGTGCCACCACTCTCAACGAATACCGCAAGCACATCGAAAAAGACGCCGCGTTCGAACGCCGTTTCCAGCAGGTGCAGGTGCTTGAGCCTTCGGTTGAGGACACCGTGCAGATTCTTAAAGGCATTGCCTCACAGTACGAGAAGCACCACCACGTGCACTATACCCCCAAGGCTCTGGAAAGTGCCGCCTATCTCTCCAAGCGTTACCTGACCGGTCGTTTCCTGCCGGATAAGGCCATCGACCTCATGGACGAAGCCGGTTCCCGCATGCGTGTTTCCATCATGACCCGTCCGGCCGACATCAAACGCGAGGAAGGAGAACTGCGCCGCATGGAGACCGAAAAACGGGAGGCTGTCAGCAGACAGGATTTCGAAGCCGCGGCACGCCTGCGCGATTCCATCAAGACCCTGGAGGCAAAAATCGGCTCCTCTGTGGCGGATTGGAAAAACGCCATGGATTCCAACTACATGGAAGTCACAGAGGATGACATCATGGCCGTGGTTTCCAAGTGGACGGGTATTCCCCTGGCCCGCATGGAGGAAAAGGAAACGGAAAAGCTCCTGCGCATGGAGGAGGAGCTCAAGAGCAAGGTGATTGGCCAGGATATTGCCTGCTCGGCCATTTCCCGCGCTCTTCGCCGCAGCCGTGCGGATATCAAAGACCCGCGCCGCCCCATCGGCTCGTTCCTCTTCATGGGGCCCACGGGCGTAGGCAAGACCTACCTGGCCCGCAACCTGGCGGAAATCATGTTCGGTACATCCGAAGCGCTCATCCAGGTAGACATGAGTGAATATATGGAGAAATTCAGCACAAGCCGTCTCATCGGTTCGCCTCCCGGTTACGTGGGGCACGATGAGGGTGGCCAGCTGACCGAGAAAATCCGCCGGCGCCCTTATGCTGTCATCCTTTTCGATGAGGTGGAAAATGCGCACCCGGATGTGATGAACCTGCTGCTGCAGGTGCTGGAGGAAGGCTGCATGACCGATTCCCTCGGCCGCAAGGTCAATTTCAGCAACACTATCATCATTCTCACCTCCAACGTGGGCGCCAGCCTGGCAGACCAGCGAAGCAGCATGGGCTTCAGCACCACCAGTGAGGAAGATGACTACGACAGCATGAAGGAAAAGATTACCGAAGCAGCCAAAAAGCACTTCCGCCCGGAATTCATCAACCGTTTCGATGAGCTCATCGTCTTCCGCATGCTTAACCGCCCCGACCTCGAAAAGATTGTGGAGCTGGAAGCGCAGAAACTCATCCGCCGCCTGGCAGATAAGGAGATTTCACTCACCCTCTCGCCGGAGGTCATCAGTATGCTGGTGGACAAGGGATACGACCCGCAGTATGGTGCGCGTCCCATGCGCCGAGCCATCGAGCGGCTGCTCGAAGACCCCATTGCCGAAGCCATTCTCCGCGGCGAATTGATTGCTGGCTGCATGAGCCGGGCCATCCGCCCCGAAGGCACCAGCGATATCGCCTTTGCGGAAGACAAGCCCAAGCCCGCCCCCAAAAAGCGGACAAGCCGTAAAAAGAAAGACTAACCCCAAAAAAGAAGAAAGCGGAGTCTGGCAAGGCTCCGCTTTTTATTTAATGAGCAAACCTCTCAATCAGCGCACCCATTTGCCGGCTCCGGCGGGCAGCTTACCTTCCCCGACGGGCTGGTAACGGGTGGATTCGAGATTGCCCCACATAGGGACTTTGAAAGCCTCCCGCCAATAGCGGCTCATGCTGCGACCAGTGTAGCAGCCATAGCTCCAGCACTCGGCATTGGCATCGAAAATAGCCGGATTGATTTTGGTGGCCAGGTCTTTTTCATGCATCCATGCCGTGGAGGCAGCCATGATATCATTGCTGTAATCCAGCATGAACGCATGCGGATTACTGTGGCCGAAGTACAAGAACGCCGTAATCCTGTCCTGCTTGTTACGCGGAGCTTTGTTAATGGCCTGGTAAGCCTCATCAGCAGAATCTACGAATTTGAAGCGGATTTTACGTTTAGCAGCTGTTTCCCTGATACGGGCGATATAGTCAATCTTGTTTTCCTTACCGCGCGTGACATAGGACGGCCGATACACAATCCAAAGGATGTCTCTTTCCGGGTTACGGGCCAGTGCGCCATCGATATACACCGTGGAAGCACGCACAAAATTAGCCCACCAGTTATCATGCGCCGCAGGGCCACGCAGATTTTCCCATGAACGCAACGCCACTCCGCCACAAAGCACCACTTCCACAGCCTGGGTCAGAGAACAGCACACCAGCGTTGTTGCCAGCAAGAGATTACGTATCAGCTTCATTGTCGTGCGTTAAGCATAGCCCAACATACAACAAGTGTCAAGGGTGCATTCTGACTTCGTTTTTGCTCGACACGACAACAAAAAATCATTATAATATGCGCAAGTATGAATCCTCCAGCCATCGCTATTGACGGTCCTGCCGCTTCCGGCAAATCCACCGTGGCAAAACTCATTGCCAAGGAGCTTGGTTTTACTTTCATCAACACGGGCGCCATGTATCGTGCCGTGACCTGGTACACCCTGCAACAGGGAGTAGACCCGGCAGATACCGCCGCAGTGGAAGCTTTGTTACCTGGTATTCCGCTGAGTTTCGGCAAAGATGGATCTAACTCCACCGTCATGTTCGAAGGCCGCGTGCTGACCACGGAGCTGACAGAAAAGAGCACCAACGACAACGTATCCGCCATTGCTTCCATTCCCGCCGTGCGTGCACTGCTGGTGGAAAAGCAACGCGAATACAACACCCGTGAAGCCGTGGTGATGGAAGGCCGAGATATCGGCACGGTCGTGTTCCCGGATTCCAAATACAAATATTTCGTAACGGCTTCCGAGGAGGTGCGAGCCGCCCGCCGTGCTGCAGAAGGCATCACTGATTCCATTGCAGAACGCGACCGCAAAGATTCACAGCGAGCCTGCGCCCCGCTCAAGAAAGCAGATGATGCCATGCTGGTGGATACCTCCGATATGAGCATCGAACAGGTGGTGGCGCACATTGCTGCCGACATCCGCACAAAACTTGCTGCCTGCTAACACTAACATTTTCTCACCATGAACCGTTCCCTACTCTACCTCACTATCCGTGGTACTGCCAGCTGCTTCTTCAATTCCTTCTTCAACCTGAAGGTCATTAACCGTGAAAAACTCATCGAGGAAGGCCCCTGCCTGATTGTAGCTAACCACCAAAGTTTCCTGGACCCGCCCCTCATCGGGTCTCTTTACCGCAATGAGGTATTCTTCCTGGCTCGTAAGACCCTCTTTGATGCACCGGGCCTCAAGCAGGCGCTGCCGTACTGCAATACAATTCCCGTAGACCAGACCCGCCCCGACCCCGCCAGCATCATCCAGGTGCTGCGCACCGTGAAAAACGGTGGTCGCATCGTCATCTTCCCCGAAGGCTCCCGCTGCCCGGATGGCCAGATTCACGATGCCATGCCCGGCATTGGTCTCATTCTGAGCAAACTGGCCACCGTGCCTGTGCAGCCGGTGCGCATCGAAGGAGCATACGATTGTCTGCCGATTCACAGCAGCAAGCTGAAGTTCCGCCCCATCACGCTTTCCGTGGGTGACCCCATCCAGTTCACCCCGGAGGAACTCAAGGCCAAGGGCCGCGATGCCCAGCGCGCTATCGGCAAGAAGATTATGGATGCCATCCGCGCCTTGCCCACCGAGGTCTGATTCCGCAATCAAGCTCCATGCTCACCAACCTGCGCTTGAGCAACTTCCGCTGTTACAGCACCCTCCGCTGGAATATTCCGGCAGAGGGTGCCATTCTGCTGGGGGCAAATGCGCAGGGGAAAACCAGCCTCATGGAGGCACTCTGCTTTGCACTCACGCTGCACAGCCCGCGCACCAACAGGCTGGATAAGCTGGCCCGGCAGATGGGCGGGCAATTCGGCATTTCTCTGGAAACAGATGCCCACACACGACGGCTTGTATGGGATGAGCGAAAACTGAATTTGCAGGTAAATGGAGCGGAACGGCGCGATTACGCAGACTTCCTGTCCGACACCCTGCCGGTCACCTGGCTGGCCAACAGCGATATGGGGCTGGTGAATGGGCCGGCAGAAGAACGCCGCCGCTACCTGGACTTTCTAGGCAGCCAATGGCACCCGGTATACCGCCAGGCGCTGCAGGCATACCGCAAGGCACTCAAAAGCCGCAACGCCCTGCTCCGGCACCCGCGTCGCAGCCATGCGGCGCTGCGCAGTTATGCAGAGCTCATGGCGCAACATGGCGAAATCATCATGCAGCTGCGCCGCCAATTACTGGAGCGCCTGCACCCGCACATTTCGCACCTGCACCGCAGCATCTCTGGAGGAACGGAGCAAGTGCAGCTGCTCTATACCCCCTCATCCACCCAGGCTCTGTCAACCGCATTGGAACATGCGCTGGAAGCAGATGAACGCGCAGGGTTCACGACGGTGGGGCCACACAGGGATGATTTTGTATTGATGATTGCCGGCATGAACGCCGCAGAGTTCGCCTCGGAAGGCCAGCAACGCACGCTGGCCATCGCCCTTCAAATGGCGCAAGGTGCCATGCTGCAGGAAGAGACAGGCTGTGCGCCGATACTGCTGATTGATGATATTTTCGGCGAACTGGACACCGCACGCAGACGCGCCCTGCTCCAGTTGCTGCCGGCAGAATCGCAGGTATTCATCACCACCACAAATCTGGACTGGGTAGGAGACATGCCGCTATCACTCCCTGTCCAGCAGGTGCGGGACGCAGCACTTGTCAATTAACGCAGCATATCCAGAGCACGGGCTGTAGCAGAAAGCGCAGTTTCTACTTCTTCCATGGTGTTATACAGAGCAAAGGAATAGCGAGTTGTGCCGGTGATACCCAGTGACTGCATGAAGGGCTGGCAGCAATGGTGACCGGTCCGCACAGCAATTCCCATCTGGTCAAGCAAGGTGCCGAGGTCATAGTGATGCACACCGGGCACAGTAATGGAGATAAGAGAGCCTCGCTTCTCCCGCGTCCCGAGTATATTGACCCCCAGCTCACTCAGTCCATCATACATGCGTCGGGTTAGTGCCATTTCGTGGGCATCTATCTTCTCCAACCCGATATTCTGCACGTAACGCAAGGCTTCAGCCAGCACTATATTGCCGCAGATATTCGGAGTACCAGCTTCATATTTGAAAGGAAGCGTGTTATAGGTTGTGCTTTCAAAGCTTACTTCGCGGATCATCTCACCACCGCCCAGCCAGGGGGGAAGCTGCTCCAGTAAATCCTCGCGGCCCCAAAGAGCACCGGTTCCTGTGGGTGCATAGACTTTATGGCCGGAAAAAGCATAAAAGTCACATCCGAGTTCCTGCACGTTCACTGGCAGGTGTGCCGTACTTTGTGCGCCGTCCACCAGCACCAGGCATGCCGGATTGTTGCGCTTAGCGCTGTCGATGATTTCCTTCACCGGGTTGATTGCCCCCAGTGCGTTGGATATATAGGGCACTGCCACCAGGCGGGTACGAGGACTGAGTAATTGCTGGTAGGCCAGCATATCAAACTGAAGCGCCTCAGTAAGAGGCACGGGTTTCAACACTGCCCCAGTGCGCTCACAGAGCATCTGCCAGGGTACAATATTGGAATGGTGAGCATCCGTGCTCACAAGAATTTCATCCCCGGCCTGTAACATGCCGGAAAGAGCCAGAATCTGCGACACCAGGTTGATTGCCGCGGTACAGCCACTGGTAAAGATAACTTCCCTTGGGCAGGGAGCATGCAGGAAATCAGCCACTGTCTGGCGAGCTTTCTCATGTTCCTCGGTAGCCAGGCGGCTCAGGTAATGAGCACCTCGGTGGATATTGGAATTCTGCGCTTCATAATAACGGCGCATGGCTTCCAGCACGCAGTCCGGCTTCTGAGTAGTGGCCGCATTATCCAGATATACCAGATTCCGCTTGCCAAGCTTTGTCTTCAGAATAGGAAAATCGTTCCGCAGATTCATCATTTCTCTTCCTCCTTGATATGCTCTACCATACGTACAGCAGATGCAGGCACATATTCCTGCCATTTCTCGTCTCCGGCCTTAATCATACGGATGATATCTCGAGGAGTCTGGAACAACAGCTTCTGGTTGAAGTAAGGGACTTCCACGATGCACCCGTTCTCTCGCAGATGCCGGTAAAGGTAGTGGTACTTATCCGGGGCTTTGTATGTGCCAGCCGTCACAAACTCCCCGGTGCTGCGGTTAATCCAGGGGGTGACATAGAATTTGGTCTTATTCACAAAAATCTGCCCCATGGTAGCCAGAATGCCGCCGGGGGTATCCGCCCACTTATCCTTGAATATTTCGTTCAACAGGCCGATGGACAAGGCAATGGCAACAGGTTCTTTTGTATACTGGCTCAGCAGTTTGGTTATACGGTGGAACCGCCCGATACTCGTGACCATGACTGTCTTACCCTCTGCAGCCAAAGCTTCCACCCGGTCAAGAAATTCCAGCAAATCCACCTGCTCACCGCGCAAGAGGTTGGACAAGGATATTTCGCAGATATCCACAACGCGCTCTTGTTGTTCTGCTGGGATACTTTCCAGGAATTTATGCCGCACGCTGTCCATCATTTCCAGATGAATATCACAAAGCGGACGGAAACTGCCTCGCATCAGCACAATGGGGCGCTTATAAAGGAAATCAGCAGGTTGCGCCACTGTACCATCCGGGCAAAGCAAAGTAGCTTCCGACAGACCGGCGCGCACCAGTTCCAGCGCTAGAATACGGTTATCAAACATGCTGAAACCATGACCAGAGAATCGCATGAAATCAATTTCGTAAAACTCGCGGTCAACATTGTCACCCACGCATTTCACAAACTCCTCCATACGGTCACGCTTGTAGAACAAAGCATACAGCAGGTTCACTCCCAGTACACCGAGAATGCGCATCTGCACATCGTGGTCAGGAACCAGCAGACGAACATGCATCACGAAATCACTGGCAGGTAAGCCGGGGCGAAGCTGGAAACGCACACCTATCCACGCCGACCATGGACCATTATCGCGATAACCTTTGGCCTTGACGGTGTTACAGAATGAGAAAAAGCATGTATTCTGCCCGCGCTGCTCTCCCAGGCGGTTAATGAGCTGGGAGTACTCATAATCCATCATCTGCTTGAGGCGTTCCTCGGATACATAGCGGCGGGCTTGGCCATAGAGCGTATCGCTCACTGTCATGTCATAGGCGGAGATTGTCTTGGCTACTGTGCCGGAGGCGCCAGATGAACGGAAAAACCAGTTGGCAGTTTCCTGCCCGGCGCCAATTTCAGCAAAGGTGCCATACACGCCTTTGTCCATATTGATTTCAAAGGCTTTTTCCTGAGTGGCGGCCAGTGTCTGGGTGAAAGAATCAACTTGCATGCGGAAAAACGGGAATATCAGATTTGAAGGGGTACCAGAGGCAGATGCCGCATGGGAGCAGGAGCTTTCAACTGCATGTCTGTGTCAATCCCGGGACTGTCAACTTCCTCCGGGCTTTCATCGGCAGATGATACAACTTCCTCCGCGGTGCTGGAAGTATCTGCAATGTCCGTTGCCTGGCGATAACGGGGGGAAAGAGTAAGCTCACAATCGTACGGGTCATCGCCAATAAGAGCAGCACTTCGCGGCAAAACTGGTACAATCTGCAGGATGCGCGATGAATTCATGTGCCCAGGCTGCGCTTCCATGAAATCGTGAAGCGAGGGACTGCCGTCGCCATGAATCGCGCACTGCCCCATGGAAACATCTCCCTTGGGAATGTATTCCCGGTATGTGGGACGGACATAGCCAGGCTTGCCGTCTGTCGTTACGGTTTCGAAACAGAAATTCGTTGCAATCTGGCCGGAGGTCATGCAGATTTCCACTTCTTCTGTATCAGGAGGCACGGGAATAGGCGTATCTGCATAGCGCCCTTTGGCTGATTCCAGAATCGCAGCGTACACCGGGCCGCAAGTATCGGAGCCGAAAGCCTGCGGGTAAATAGGCTGGTGGTCATTGAGATACCCCATCCAGATACCGCAGGTGAAACTGCTGGTGTAACCAAACAAGGCGTTATCCGAAAAGTCGTAGTTCGTACCCGTCTTGACGGCACCGCCAAATGATTCCGGCAAAAGCGGACGAACTCGTTGAGCCGAGCCTTTTTCCATGGACTCGCGCATTATACTATGCAGGCGATAGGCAGAGCATGGGGAGGTACTGCGCACCATGCGGTGAGTGACAGCCAGCGGATTTTCCCAGAGGATTCTACCGTTGCTGTCAGTAATCTTGCTCACCACATAGGGAGCAATCGGCCGTTTGCCTGCATTGGGGAACACGGTATAGGCCATGGTCATTTCCTTGAGGGAAACCGGCTCAGTTCCCAGATAAACACGAGGGTAATACTGCGGTTTCAGCTCTGTACTGCCCGGGTTACGGGGCGGCGGCGTAATACCCACCTGAGTCAGTGTGGTCTGGAAGCAGCGTGCCCCCTTGGTCGGGTGTGAGCCGAGAGCAATCCCCAGGCGGGCGGAGGCGGCGATTTTCGACCATTCGAGACTCTGGCGCAGCGTGATGGAATCCAGATATCGTCCTTTCTCCACTTCCATGCCCCATTCTCCCAGAATACCCTCTGTACCACCTATACCGGCCAGGCGGTTATCCAAGGCGTCATCCAGCAGGCGGGAGCAAGGGGAATAGCCGTTATCAAAAGCACACAGGTACAGGAAAGGCAGCATGGCTGTGCCTACGGAACGACGTCCACTCTCAATGATATCAAAATTATCGCGGTCGAAACTGCGACCACCCACATATGCCAGCACACCACCTGTGTTGTTATCTACAGCCATGACAGCGCCATCAACATACCGATGCTGAGCACAACGGGGGTCGCTCGTCTCATGGAAACGGACATGGGAATAATCCTCCCGGGCTTCCACTTTTTCAAGCTGGGCACAAAGAGCCTTTTCCGCAGCCTCCTGCATCCTCTTGTCAATGGTGGTGTATATCTTGATGCCTCTGCTCTTGACAATTTCCTCACCGCGTTCGGGATTCTGGAAAATATCAATGGCATGTTGTTGCACCATGGCGTGCAGGAACGAAGTATTGCGTTTGAGCGGTTTGGGATTGAGTCCCAGCGGCGTTTCCTTCTGACGGGCGGCTTCTCCGGGGGTGAGCATGCCGGCGCGTTCCATGCGGTCAATAACATCATTACGCCAGCGCCAGTTCAAATCCGGGTTGCGGACAGGATTGTAATTTTCCGGATTCTTGATGAGTGCTGCTATGCTGGCAGCCTCACGGACGGTTAAATCTGCCGGCTCTTTACCGAAGTAGCCCAGGGAGGCAGCGCGGATGCCATAATAACCACGGCCGAAATAAATGCGGTTGATGTAGAATTCGAGAATCTGCTGCTTCTCGTACTTCTTCTCAATGCGCATAGCGAGGAAAATTTCCACGACCTTGCGTTCATAGCGGCTGCCGCCGCGCGCCAGGGTTCTTTGCTCCAGGTCATAGGCATTGCGCGCCAGCTGCTGGGTAATCGTGGAAGCACCCTGATTAGCCTGACCACCAGCAGCCACGGCCTCTTTGGCTGCACGGATAATACCCACCGGGTCAAAACCATTGTGCGACCAGAAGTTCTTATCTTCCTGCGCCACAAGGGCATCTATCATGGCGCGGGAAATTTTATCATAGGTGACGTAGCTGCGGTTTTCATCGTAAATACGGCCTATTTCCTCTCCCTCGCGGTCAAAGATGATACAAGGATGATCCAGATTATTGATATCTTCCAGGTTGAACTCCTCTGCCCATTTCTGGTACTTCGCCGTTACCGATGTAAATAAGGCATATCCGAGTACAGCGAAGGTCAAGGCACACACTCCCAGTACAATCGCCAGGCGCACCAGCATGCGCTTCCACCAACTGCCGATATTGCGGTAAAGTACTAACCTTTCCTTGGCAGCGCGTCTCCGGCGACGACGCTCTGCCGCTGCCTTTCGCTCATTCTGGAAATCATCGAGGTCTGCCATGATTTATCTACAGCGGAAACTATAGCAGAAAAGAAGCGAATTAGCAAGCGGCAATTGTTTATTCCAGACCATTGTCAGCGTTCCGGCGAGCACCGCAGAGAAAGGCCAGCAGACAAAGAGCTGAAACAACACCCCCAATTCCGGTTGAAACGCCAGATGAAAGATTCAAACCACATTCGGGCGCGTGGAAAA
>JAFZGH010000153.1 GCA_017555465.1 Akkermansia sp.
CGCAAGGAGTTCTGGCGCGCTGCTGCCCGCCGCGCGGTGGAGATGGCCAAGGAGGGCGGCCCGCTGCCCCGCGACCTCATCACCGAGGCTGCCATTGACAACGTGTTCACCTGTGATATGGCCATGGGCGGTTCCTCCAACACTGTGCTGCATACCCTCGCGTTCGCGGCAGAAGCCGGGTTTGAATACGACCTGAAGCGCATTGACGAGATTTCCAAGCGTACCCCGAACATCTGCAAGGTGGCACCCAGCTCCCGCTACCACATGCATGATGTGCTGCGCGCCGGTGGCATCATGACCATCCTGGCTGAAATCAACAAGATTCCCGGTGCCTTGAACACCAACGTACCTACTGTGAGTGGCAAGACCCTCGGCGAGCAGATGGAAGGCCTTACCACCCAGGATCCCGCCGTCATCCGCACGCTGGATAACGCCTACTCCAAGGATGGTGGTCTGGCTGTGCTGTTCGGCAATCTGGCAGAGCAGGGCGCTATCGTGAAGAAGGCCGGCGTGCTGCCGGAAATGATGGTGCACCGTGGCCCGGCTGTGATTTTCGAAAGCCAGGAAGACGCCTGTGCCGGTATTCTGGCAGACAAGGTGAAGCCCGGTGATGTGGTGGTCATCCGCAACGAAGGCCCGAAGGGCGGCCCCGGCATGCAGGAAATGCTTGCCCCCACCAGCTACATCATGGGCAAGGGCCTGGGCAACTGCGTGGCCCTCATTACCGATGGCCGGTTCTCCGGCGCCACGCATGGTGCCTGCATCGGTCACGTATCGCCTGAGGCGGCAGAAGGCGGCCTCATCGGCCTGCTGAAGGATGGCGATATCATCAGCATCGATATTCCCGCCCGCAGCATGAATGTGGAGCTGAGCGATGAGGAAATCGCCGCCCGCCGCGCCGTGTGGCAGCCCACCATGCAGGAAATCCCCAGCAAGTGGCTCAAGCGTTACCGCAAGCTGGCCACCAATGCCAGCAAGGGTGCCGTCCTTGCCTGATTATACCAGAAAACAGACTTATGAGTGATACCAAACAAAACTTCATCGTCAAGTACTTCTCTGAATTCGGAGTGCTCCGCGAGTGTGGTAAGAACTTCTGGCTCACGAACTTCATCCAGTTCTTTGACGGACTGTCGTACTTCACTCTCATCATCGTGTTCTCCCTCTTCCTGAACAAGTACTGCGGGTTCCGCGATGCGGACGCCCCGTACTGGGTGGGCATGTACACGCTCTTCGTTTCCCTGTTCGTGTTTGCAGTGGGTACGATCTGTGACATCATCGGTCTGCGCCGCACCTACCTGATAGGCTTCATCCTGCTGATTGGTGGGCGTCTGGTGCTGGGCATGGGCGCGGATTTCGGTACGGAAGTGCTGCAGCTCAGCCAGGATAACTCGCGCTATTTTGTGATGGCCGGTATCGGCATGATGTCTTTCGGCACGGCGTTCATGAGCCCGTGCATCACAACCTCCATCCGCCGTTTCACCACGCTGCGCTCCCGCCCCACCGGGTTCAATTTCTACTACCTGTTTATGAACGTGGGTGCGCTGCTGGCCGGCTTCGCCATTGTGGATCCGCTGCTTAAATGGCAGGGTGATATTGACGGCCTGCTGTGGGTTATCAACTTTGGTACGGCCTGCAACTGCATTGCATTCATCTTCACCCGCTTCATTGATGAGGATTTCTTTGCCGTGCCGGAGGAGCGCATCGTGAAGACGGAGAAGTCTGCCCAGCGTCCGCTGCAGCTGATTGCCCAGGTTGCCCG
>JAFZGH010000154.1 GCA_017555465.1 Akkermansia sp.
AACGGTGCTTTCACCGGTGAAATTTCCACGACGATGCTCAACGAGCTGGGCTGCACCTATGTGGTGCTGGGCCACAGCGAGCGCCGCCAGTACCATGGCGAAACCAACGCTTACATCAACAAGAAGATTAAGAAGGCTCTTGCCGCCGGCATCTGCCCGATTTACTGCATCGGCGAGACTCTCGAGCAGCGCCAGGGTGGCGAGCTTGAGGCCGTGCTCAAGAGCCAGGTGGTGGAAGGCCTCGAGGGCCTGACCGCTGAAGAGGTTGCCGGTCTGGTGATCGCTTACGAGCCCGTGTGGGCTATCGGCACTGGCGTGACCGCTTCTTCCGCCGACGCTCAGGACGCTCACGCCTTCATCCGTGGCGTGGTGGCCGAGGCCTTCGGTGCCGCTGCCGCTGAGGCCGTGCGCCTGCAGTACGGTGGTTCCGTGAAGCCCGACAACGCTGCCGAGCTCATGAGCCAGCCCGACATCGACGGCGCCCTCGTGGGTGGCGCTGCCCTGAAGGCTGATTCCTTCGCCGCCATCATCAAGGCTGCCCTGTAAGGAAACCGCTTCGCAAAGCAATTTATAACTGAAAGGCACGCAAGTTAAGCTTGCGTGCCTTTCCTTCTCTGATTCATAGCCCACGGAAGTGGGCGTAAGAGGTTAGACAGGGGTGGAGCGACGGAGTTGCGGAACCCCTGGTCAAACAAAACAATGACCAGAACCCCGAACACGGTGAGTGGGTGGCAGAAGGCGAAGCATCAACATAAAACATCGTTTTCTGTCACCCGTTATCACGGGTTTTGGTTTGTTTTTTTTGTTGGAGCAGGCGCTGCGCGAGCTGACGCACGCTTGCACCTGCCTAACATCTGTCGCCCACTACCGTGGGCTATGAATTTCGCTCGCTTTGCTCGCCGATAAAGATTACAATTTCTCGAGATATGCAGAGTTATCAGAAGTCCCCGTTCAGTTTTTGTAAACGCGGGGGACGCGGCCGGAGATGCTGGTGATGATGTTGCTGGGGATGGTTTTGGCGCGGGAAGTCAGTTCTGCCCAGGGAACATTCGGCCCCATGATTTCGGCTACATCACCTGCCTGCACGCCGCTCACGTGAGTGACATCTACCATGATCTGGTCCATGGTGACGCGGCCCAGAACCGGGCAATATTCGCCATTCAAGTACACGCGTGCGCCGGCGTTGGAAAGGTAGTGCAGGTAGCCATCGCCAAACCCCAGCCCGATGGTGGCCACGCGGGTGGGGCCGTCGGTGATATAGGTGTGGTTGTAGGATACGCCGTGGTCGCTGGGCAGGGTGCGCAGCAGGGTGACACGGCTGAAGAGTGTCAGTGTGTTACGCAGTTCCCGGTTGTGCGGTGAGGGCATGGGGGAATAGCCGTAGAGAATGCGGCCCAGACGCACCATGTTGGTGCTGGGGGCTTTGTAATTGAAGACAGCAGAGCTGCTGCACAGGTGGCGGTAGGGGATGTCCAGGTACGTGCTGAGCTCTTCCACGGCGCTTTCGTAGGTGCGGATCTGGCGGTGCGTGAACGTGATGTCCTCTGCTGCAGCGGAAAGGTGGGAGTATACGCCCTCGATATCCAGATATTCAAAATCTGCCAGGCGTGCGCCCATTTCTCCCAGCGTGTGGGGCAGGAGCCCGGCGCGGCCCATGCCGGTGTCCACGTTGATGTGCAGGTGGACTTTTTTGTCGTACAGCTGCCCCAGTGAATTATAATGTGCTGCTTCCTCCAGGCTGGAAAGCGCCACGCGCCACCCGTTCTGCACAATCATTTCGCGCTCTGCCGGGAAGCAGGGACCCAGGATAAACGGGCAGGTCTTGCACCCCGCTGCCTGCACACGGGCGGCTTCTACCGGGGTCGCTACTCCGAAGAACTCCAGATCGCAGTCATCCAGTGCCTTGACCACACCTTCAATGCCGTGGCCGTAGGCCTCTGCCTTGACGATGGCCATCTGTTTGTGATTCGGAAGCACGCGACGCACTACCGAAAGATTATGCCGCATGGCTGCGGTGTCTATCTCAGCCCAGGCACGGAAGAGGGAAGTATCCTGCATGTGTTCATTCTAAGCTTCATGAGGCCGGATTGCAACACTAATCCGCCTGCGGCGGTGCAAAAAAAACAAATGCAGACAGGTATCTCTCTTGAAATTGTGCTGTTTTTCGCATATACTACGCGCGTGAATATGCATGCAATCTTTCTGACAACAGCCAATCCGCTTAAATCGACAGGCTGGGGGCTTATGGAACTTTTTGAAAAAGGTGGTCCTCTGATGTGGGCCTTGCTCTTCCTTTCTGTGGTGGCATTTATGGTGATGTTTGTGTGTCTGTGGACGACGCGCACATCTGCTGTGCTGCCGGGGCGTATGGTGATGTCGGTTGAGTCCTGCATCCGCCGCAAGGATTATGCCGGGCTCATGAGCATGTGCGAGCGCGACGGTTCCAGCTTTGCGCTCACCATGCATGTGATTGTGATGTTCCTGCAGCGTAATCCCCGCGCCGGTATTGAAGAAGTGCGCGAAGTGGCTTCTGCTGAGGGCGCCCGCCAGACCAATATCCTGACCCGCCAGATTAACTGGCTTTCCGATATCGGCGCCATTGCTCCCATGATTGGTCTGCTGGGTACAGTGGTGGGTATGATGAAGACTTTCATGGAAATGGCAGCCGGTAATTTCGAAGGCGTCAAGCAGATGCAGATGGCGCACGGTATCGCAGAGGCCATGATTACCACCGCTGGCGGTCTGGTGCTGGCCATTCCTGCCATGGGTGCCTATGTGTTCTTCCGCAGCCGCATTCAGAAGCGCATTGCCGATATGGAAGTGGCCGTGACTCATATTCTTTCTGTGGTTTCCGTGCAGATGGACCGCGAGCGCCGTCTGGGGAACTCCTACCAGCGTGGAGCAACGCAGGAAGTGCTGGATGAAGAGGATTTTTAATGCCCCCGGGGCCACCCGCTGCCAATTATCATGAAGTTTAACACCAAAATCCCGGAGCCTATCGGATTCCAGCTTGCCCCTATGCTGGATGTGGTGTTCCTGTTGCTTATTTTCTTTGTGGTCACCCAGAAATTCATCCTCAACGAGCAGGATTTGAAGGTCAAGGTGCCCACTGCACCCAAATCCACCGAGGAAACCTCCCGCGCCATTGATGAAATCATCATCAATGCTCGTGAAGAAGACGGCGATTTGGTTATCACGATTGACCGCGAGGTGTTCACCCGGGAGAAGCTTCATGCCATGCTCACGCGCATGATTGCCGTGAACCCGAACCAGCCGGTGCGTATCCGCGGCGATGCGCAGATGAGCTGGCAGCGCATGGCCGATGTGATTTCCACCTGCTCGCAGGCAGGAGTATGGAATGTATCATTCTCCAAGCAGATGCCCGAGGCCAAGAAATAATGCTTGTTCCGGGGCTGTAGCAAACGCGTGTCTTTGATTTTTTTTGATATGAAAACTCCTTTTTCAACAGTATTGGCACTGGGGGTATCGCTGGTGCCGTCTTTGGCACAGGAAGCGCCGGCGGATGCCCCGCTGGTGGCTAATGCCGAGACCGATGGTTACGCCATTGCAGAGCAATTGTATGCCCAGGCTCGCAGTACGGCAGACCCCGCACTGCGCGAACAGGCAATGAGCCGGGCTGCGCAGTTGTTCGGCAACTTTGCCCAGCGTTTTCCGAAATCGCCGCATTGTGAAAAAGCCATGTATCTGCAGGCTGTCTGCCAGGCGGAAGCTGGTGATGCTGATGGCTCGAACAACACGCTGGGTACATTAGCCAACAGCCGCAAAGGTGAATATGCTGCGGCTGCTGCCTACAAACTGGCTAATCAGGCTACGGAACGCCAGATGTGGCAGAAGGCCATGGGGTATTACCATATCACCGTGCGTGAGACTCAGCGCGCAGAATTGCGCAATGATGCTCTGTATCGCCTTGGGCGCGCACAGCTGCAGACCGGCAAGCGTAAGGATGCTGAATCCACCTTCCGCACGCTGCAGGTGATGCAGGGAATCGACCCTCTCATTCTCCAGACATCTCTGCTTTCCATGGCGCAGATGAAGACGGAGGATGGGAACGATGCCGAAGCTTATTCGCTTTTCTGCAGCATCCTGAGTATGGAAACTCTGGATGACCGCGTGCGTGGTACGGCCACACTTCAGGCTGCGCGACTGGCGGCCCGCCTGGGCAAGACGGATGAATCTCAGAAACTGTACAACCGCCTGACGGGCATGAAGGGGATGGAGAAGTACGCTGGAGAAGCCCAGATGGAGAGCATTCTTTCACTGTACAAAGCTGGCAAGTATGCCGATGTGGTGCGCCGGGCCTCCACGCAGTCTACCAGGTTGGATGACCAGGCCAAGGAAGCACGCCGCGCCATTATTGTGGGCCAGTCGGCTATGGAGATTCGCCAGTACGAGGCTGCATCTGTCTGGTTTGAGATGGCCGAGCGTGCCCAGCCGGGAACTGCTCTGGCGGCAGATGCCGGGTATCGTCGCATGATTTGTGTGCAGCAGGTGCGCGGGGCTAATTTTTTCCAGCAGGCCGAGAAATACCTCGGCACATATGCCAAGGCTGGTAGTGCGACTGCCGGGCTTCCCTGTGTGGATCTGGTGCGTCTCATGTACGCAGACCGCCTGATGTCTTCCGACACCGCAGCTGCAGCTCGTCAGTTTGATGCGCTGAATTTCGAGAACCTGCCGGAAGCCGTGCGTCCCGATGCCATGTACAAGAAAGCCTGGACTGCTGCTCAGGGGGCAACGTATGACCCGGTACCCACGCTCAACCGTTATATTGATACCTATGTGGCAGATCACCGCATGCCGGATGCTCTGACCCTGCGCGGCACATTCCATGGCAAGGCCGGCAAGGTGGGTGAGGCCCTGGCGGATTATGACCGCGTTATCCGGGATTACCCGGAGTCTGATTCTGTGGCGGTCTGCTGGCAGCGCGCGGCCAAGCTCTGCGCCAGCCGCGATGCCGATAAGATGGTGCATTACTACAAGGGCTTCATCAAGCACTGTGGGGAGATGACCCGGCAGGGTAAGCCGGTGAAACCCGGGGCGCTGGCAGAGGCTCATTACAACGTGGCCGGTGTGCTGGCTGATAAAGACCCCGCGGCTGCGGTTTCCCACTTCCAGGAGGCCCGCACGCTGTATCCGGAGCAGTATGCCTCGCTGGTGGATCTGCGCCTGGTGCAGTGCTTCTTCAAGATGAAGGATGCTGAGAATCTCAAGAAGTCGCTGGAGGTGCTGGAGCGAAGTAATCAGGCGTCGTACAATGCCTTGCCGCCTGCCATTCTTCGCTGGTGCGGCTGGACCTGCTTCCAGTCTCACGACTACCTGGCGGCAGATAAATACCTTTCCGATGCTCTGGTGCGCGAACCGCGCGAAAAATACATTGCTGCCGATGGCAGTGAGCAGGAACGACCCAAAGTGGAACCCATTGTGTGGAAAACTCTCGCCAAGGCGAGACTGGAGCTGCGTCTCTATGCACGTGGCCTTACGGCTGCAGAGCATTATGTGTCCATGGAATCCCAGCCTTACCGTCAGGCAGAGGGTATGCGTGACCAGGCGATGCTGCTGTTGGGGCTGAATCGTGGTGCAGAGGCTCGCAAACTGTGCGAAACCGCCATTGCCATGGGTATTGATGGCCCGATCAAGTCGACCTTGTTTATTGCACTGGGGGATGCATACTACATTGACCGCGAATACAGTGAGGCTGCCAAATACTATGGTCGCACGGCGAATATCGTGAGCGATAAGGATCTCAAACCTCTGGCTCTGTACAAGATTGCCACGGCTCTCAAGAAATGCAACCGCGCAGGGGAGGCCGCCCAGTATGAACAGGCCCTTCATACAGAGTTCCCACAATGGTCACCCAGTGCCAATGTCCTCCATTTTATGGAGGAAAAAGAGCGTCCTGCAGCCCAGTAATCCTGCTTGAATCATGTTTTACTCACCCTCCCCGAACCGCCGCAAAAGCTGGTTGCGCCTGCTGACAGTGGGGCATAAGAAGCTCATGGTTGCAGGATCTCTGGTGCTTGTCCTTTTTGTGGTGATGCTTTCGGTGCTGGGTGTGTACGCATATCGCGCCATGCAATATGACATGTCGCGGGTAGGCGCAGGGCTGGTGAATAACTCACTATTTGATTCGCAGGGTTGTCTGATTGCATCGCTGGCGGCGGATGACGCCTGCGTGGTGTCTCGAGAAGAATTGCCGCAGCATCTTATCAATGCTTTTGTGGCGCGCGAGGATGAGCGCTTTTTTGAACACAACGGGGTGGTCATCAGTTCTGTGTTGCGTTCGGTGTTGCGCAATTTGAAGTCCATGCGCTATGAACAAGGCGCCTCCACCATTACCATGCAGCTCACCCGCAATGTGTATGAGCTTAGCGGTAAATCCATGGACCGCAAAATGCTGGAAGCCATGCTTGCGCAGCGCATTGAGCGTCATTTTGACAAATATACCATTCTGCAGCAATACCTGAGCCGTATTTTCTATGGTCAGAACTGCTACGGTGTGAAAGCTGCGGCTCGCCATTATTTCGGCAAATCTGTTTGCGAGTTGAACCTGGTGGAATGCGCCACACTGGCGGGGCTGGTGCGTGCACCTTCGCTGTTCAACCCCATTACCAGCATGGAAAATGCCATGCAGGTCAAAAAAGAGACCTTGCAGCGCATGCTGGAGTGCGAGATGATTACACAGGAGGAATATCACCAGGCTGTTCAGAATCCGATTGTGCTGCGCCGCGGTACATCGGCACAGGATGGATGCTCTTCTTATTCTGTTATGTGGGCCCGTCATGAGCTGGAGGGTATCCAGTCTGAAGTGCCGGAACATTCTGGCGGTATTTCTGTGGTATCCAGTTTGAATCTGTCGTTGCAGCAATATGTGGAAAACGCGGTGGAGGCTGCGCTGACTGCGGTGGAACGCCCCGGTGCATATCCAGAGGCGTGGCTGAAGGATATGACTCCCGAAATGGCCGATGCTACACGAACCGCATATTCTCGTCTGCGGCGGCCGGAGGGACTCAAGGTGCGCGGCGCCAATAATGACCTCAAGGGATTGCTGCAATGCTGCGCACTGGTGGTGGATGCCCGGCGTAACCAACGTGGTAAGATTCTGGCTTTGGTGGGGGGGCGCAGCGCCGTGGATGGCATTGACCGCTGGCAGGGCAAGGTGCGTCCTGGTCGAGCCGCAGCGCCGTTCCTCTTCTGTTGTGCGTGCCTGCCTGGTGGTGAGGATATGCATATTGTTGCGCGCAGCACGGAAGTAACCGGCGAACGCCTCGGTTATGATGTTGTGCGTTCTTTCTACGAATCCCTGAAACTGCGGCATCTGGAAATTCCGGAGCGAGAGCAGGCTTTGTATTTGTATAATGGTATGTTCCAGATGCGGCGTCTGGATCTGGCCCGCCTGTTATTCTGTCTGCAGAATGAAGGCCGTGGTTACCGGCTCAGCATGGTCAATGCCATCTGGAACAGCAATCGACAGCTTATATACAATTACGAGCCAGAAAAATCACCTGAATACATCCGCCGCGAGAGCGCTACGGCTATTTCTTCGCTGCCTCCGTTCCGGGTGACCGAAGGTGAGCCGGTCACGATGAATGAAACACTGCCGGAGGGGTGCGGGCAGTGGACGATGGTATTCCGGAACCGTGGTGTATGCACTTTCGTGTGGATGGGGTTTGACGATGCATCGCACCCGTTGGCTACGGCACGGGAGCTGCGTCCGCTGTTGTCCCGGGCATCGATGAACCTGGCCCGGGAGATTTTTGACAAGGCCCGCGCGGAGCTGCGTGCCCAGCAACAGAAAACCGAGGCAGCCAAACCGACACCTGCATCATGAACCCTGACTATTCTGCCTACATGCAAGCCGCCCGGCATGCGGCCCAGCTGGCCGGGGCTTTCCTGCGCGAGCAGTTTCACTCTGTCAAGCAGGTGGATGAAGCGCTGCTGCATGATATCAAACTGCGGTTGGATAAGGAATCGCAGGCTCTGATAGCCGGCAGCTTGCTGGCGGCTTTTCCGCAGAGCTGCATTCTGGGCGAGGAAGGAAATGATGGTAACGCCTCTGCGGAATATCAGTGGATTGTGGACCCCATTGATGGTACGGTGAATTATTTCTACGGGATTCCGATTTTCTGCGTGAGCATAGCGCTGCAGCACCGGGGCAGGCTTGTGCTGGGCTGTGTGTACGACCCCATGCAGCAGGAATGCTTTGAGGCCATCGTCGGTTGCCAGCCTCTCCTGAACGGAGCTCCCATTTCAGTATCTGCCCGCACAGAGATGCGTGAGGCCGTAGTCTTTATCGGCCATGGCACGCACGATGGCTCGGGCGAGGCCGGTATCCGCCGCTTTGCGCATCTTTCCCGCCAGGTGCGCAAAATACGCATTCTGGGTTCGGCTGCGCTTACGCTTTGCTACATTGCAGCCGGGCGGTTTGATGCATATGTCGAAGGCCGCATCTGCCTGTGGGACTTTGCCGCTGCCCGTGTTATTCTCGAAGCTGCCGGCGGTAAGCTGGAGTTTGAACCGTTTGGTGATGATGGTATCAAGGGTTCCATCATGGCGTGGAATGGTCGCATCCCGCTGTACGAGGCCTTGCAAATGGAAGATTAATCGCACATGAACATGTCTCCCTCAGTTCGCCATCTTGCTTGGAAATGCCTGCTGCGCTGGTCGCAGGGCGGTATTTTTGCGGAAACGCTCATTGCGCGTGCCGCTGCGGAGCATAAGCTGGCCTCCGCAGACCGCTCATTGCTGCAGGCTATTGTGTATGATACCCTGCGCAACCTCAGTTGGCTGGACCATATCCGCAAGACGCTGCGCCCTGGTAAGCTCGAGGAGAAAATGCGCTGGCTGGTGCTCATGGGCCTTGCCCAGTTGTTCATTTTGCGCCAGGCAGAGCACGCTGCCGTGAGCGAAACTGTGCGGCTTGCCCCGCAGCGGGTACGCGGTGTGGTCAATGGCATGTTGCGCAATGCTGCCCGCCAGATGAAGGAATTTGAGGATGAACGGGAAAAATTGCCTTTGTCGGTGCGTTATTCCGCCCCCTCCTGGCTGGTGAAGCGCTGGCAGGCAGAGTTTGGAGAGGAAGAAGCCCGTGCCATGCTGGAATGGAATACACAGACGCCCCCGGTGTATGCCCGCGTGAACCCCGTGAATCCG
Source organism: Akkermansia sp. (assembly GCA_017555465.1). Taxonomy (GTDB): domain Bacteria; phylum Verrucomicrobiota; class Verrucomicrobiia; order Verrucomicrobiales; family Akkermansiaceae; genus Akkermansia. The sequence continues at coordinate 9,169 of JAFZGH010000154.1, forward strand.
CCCGCAGAAATCCCGGCAGCGTGGGAAGCCCTGCCGCAGCTCCCGGGTTGGTATAAACTGCACGGGGCCTTGCCGCTGGAGGCCTTGAGGGATGGGCAGGTTTATATAACCGACCCCTCCACCCGCTATTGTGTGCAGTTGCTGGCGCCGCAGCCCGGCGAGTGTGTGCTCGATGCCTGCGCGGCTCCTGGCGGCAAATCTGCCGCTATGCTGGCCGCCACAGGCGGAAATCTTAATCTGCTTGCCACGGATGTGGAGGAATTCCGCCTCAAGCCCCTGCGGGAGAATCTCCTGCGCGCTGGCGGTCGTCAGGTGCAGGTTGCTCAGCATGACTGGACCCGGCCTTGCCCGGCTGAATGGCAGGGGGGCTTTGATGCCGTGCTGCTCGATGTGCCATGCTCGAACAGTGGTGTGCTGCAGCGCCGGGTGGATGCCCGCTGGCGCTTGAGTGCGGAGGAGATTACGCGACTGGCATCTCTGCAGCTCTCGATTCTGGAGCAGGCCTGCGCGGCGGTGCGTTCCGGCGGCCGCCTGGTTTACAGCACTTGTTCCATTGACCGGGAGGAGGATTGCGCCGTTGTAGGTGCTTTTCTGGCAACCCATAAGGAATTCGCTCTGGAAAACGAGTACCTGGCCTTGCCGCACCGCGAACAGGCAGATGGTGCATACGCCGCCCTGTTGCGCCGCGTAAAATAAGGGAATATTACAAAAAAAAGCTCGCTTTCCCTGGTTTCAGCGGTATAATGGGAGGCGAACCACATTCCCGCCTCATCTACCATGATTACAAAGAAACTCACTATTCAGAATAAACTCGGTATTCATGCTCGTCCTGCCGCTCAGTTTGTGCGCGTGGCCAGCCGTTTCCAGGCAGATGTTTCAGTGGAGAAAGATGATGAAGCTGTGGATGGCAAGAGCATCATGGGGCTTATGATGCTGGCTGTTGGCTGGGGCGCTGAAATTTCAGTCACCGCCGATGGCCCAGATGAGGCCGAGACCATTGCCGCTCTGGAAGAGCTGATTAATGGCAAGTTCGGCGAGGAATAACAGCCTCGCCGTTGATTTTTCACCCCTTCACCCACCTCCCGGTTATATGAGCGAAGGATTTGAACGCCGGTTTAAAGGACAACCCGTTTCTCCAGGGATTGCCATGGGCAAGCTGCGTGTGGAAGCCCGTGGCTGCACAGCGCCGCTTATCCGCTCTATTCTTCCAACGGAAATTGAAGCTGAGTGGCAACGCTTCGAGAATGCGCTCTCTCGCACAGAAACAGAAATCACGGTGCTGAAGCAACGCGTGGAGGAGCTCAGCGGCGCTTCTGAAGCCGCCATTTTCGATGCGCACCTCCTCTTCCTGCGCGACCGCATGATTATTTCCAGAATGCGCAAGGAAATGCCTGTGCGTCTGCAGAATATTGATTCTGTTTATTATGCCGTGGTGCAGAACTTCATGGAGGCTATGCGCCTGGTGGATGATGCGTATCTTCGCAGCCGCGTGGCCGATATTGGCGATGTGCTGCAGCGCGTCCTCAAGAATCTGGATACCGGCGGGGCCAAGACCCGCAAGAACAAGCCCGTCAGCAAGGACCCCTGTGTGCTGGCGGCCTATGACCTTGCCCCCAGCGACACGGCAGACCTGGATTCCCAGAATGTGCTGGGCTTTGTCACGGAGGCTGGGTCGGCAATTTCCCACACCGCCATTCTGGCGCGCTCCCTGGGGCTGCCGGCCGTGGTGGCTGTGCCCAATCTGGTCATGGAATCCCGCGTGGGCCAGCCCGCTATTCTGGATGGTTACAATGGCGTGCTCATTCTGAATCCCACCCAGGAGACCTGTGAGCATTACAAACTGCTGCAGGCAGAAAAGGAAAAGGCCTACCAGGCCCTGGTGGATATGAAAGACCTGCCTGCAGAAACGCGGGACGGTCACCGCATTCACCTGGCTTGCAATGTGGACTTTGTGCACGAATACAGCGCGGTGAAACGCTCCGGGGCTGATGGCGTGGGTCTGTATCGCACTGAATTTTTCCTGCTGGGGGGGGACGGGCTTCCTGACGAAGAGGCCCAGTACCAGCATTACCGCCGCCTGGTAGAGGAATGCGCTCCGCAGGAAGTGATTTTCCGCACCCTGGATTCCGGCGGCGATAAGCTTCCCTTTGAGGTGCTGGAGGAGAAGGAAGACAATCCCTTCCTCGGCTGGCGTGGTATTCGCGTTTCGCTGAGCAGACCTGCTATCTTCAAGGAACAGCTGCGTGCCATTCTGCGTGCTTCGGCTCATGGTAAGGTAGGCGTCATGTTTCCCATGGTTTCCGGACTTACCGAGGTCAAGGATGTGCAGGATATTCTGGAGGAGTGCCGCCGGGAACTGCGGGCGCGCGGCCAGGCATTTGACGAGAACATGCGCGTGGGTATCATGATAGAGGTGCCCAGCGCCGCCATGATGGCAGATGTTCTCGCACGCTATGTGGATTTCTTCTCTATCGGTACGAATGACCTCACTCAATACACCATTGCGGTGGATCGCGTGAATTACCGCGTGGCGAGCATGTTCCGCTCTACCCACCCCGGTGTGATACGCCTGATTCACAAGACCATCGAGGCAGGCATTCCCACCGCCATCTGTGGTGAAATGGGCGGCGATATCACGCTAGTGCCGTTGCTGGTAGGTCTGGGCGCCACGGAACTCTCCGTTGGTACACATCTGCTGCCGCTCATCCGCTTTGCCATTCGCCACCTTAATTATGAGGAATGTCGGGAAATGGCTCAGCTTGCATTGCAGGCCGAGGATTCACGCACCATCCGTTCGCTTTCCAAGGCCGTGGCGCTGCGCTCCTACCCGAACTTGTTCGAGTAAAATCTCGCCGCAGGCGAAATTCCCTCCGCCCACCGGGCGGATAATTTCCTCTGCTTCGTAATTCCAGCCATGTTATTCCTATAGGTTTACGGTGAGTAGCAAGAATGATATATTGTCTTGTTATTTATCTGTAATCGTTGGGACGTGTTGGCGCGTGCTTCCGTCGACGGCAATCGCTGAGCTCGCCCTTAGAATCCCGGCGCAGCACCGCTGCGCGCTTACTTTAAAATTACTTCATAACTCGTAATTTGTAATTCCAGATGCTACGCTGCTAATTGTCCCCGGCATTCCCAGAAAGCTTTCGCATTCATCACAGCCCTTTGGTCCACATACCGCGTGCGCAGCAGCGTAGCATCCCTGTGTCCTATCTCCAGCTGCAGCTCCGCAAAACTGCGGAAATAGCTCAGGTGGTAACTCGCAAAAGTGTGGCGCAGCGCATCCTGGGGCCATTTCTTGTCTCCGCCCCAGCCTGCCGCCCGGCGCATCTCCCGCCAATGCTTCAGCCAGTTGGGGGGGCATATCGTTTCATTTTCTGCGTGTTTGTGAGTTCGTAGAATCCGCAGCAGCGGCTTGTGAATCGTCACCCGCCGTGCGCCGCCGGTCTTGCTGTGGCGGGGCAGAATATAAATCGCTCGTTCCCGTAAATCCACCTGTGCCCAGGTGAGCCGTGCCACCTCATGCGGGCGGATGCCGGCGTAGAGCATCATGCCCACCGCCGCCGCGCAGCTGCCGCCCTGGTAGCTTTCCGCCGTCGTGGTAATCTGCTCAATCTCCTGCGGGGTGAGAATCGGCACTGGTTGCTCTACTACGCGCGGTGCTTCCACCCGCGCCACCGGATTGACATCGCACCACCCACGCTTCATGGCGGTGGAGAATACCCCGCTGAGAATCAGCCTCGCCTTCTGCCGCTGCCTCGGTGTATCAAACGCCTGTTCAATATATTCCGCGCATTCCTGCGGCGTAATACTGCGCACTTTCCGCTTCGCCAGCCCCTTGCAGCGCAGCATGAAGCGCCGCGTGAAATAGCGGAAATCATACACCGTCCGCGTTCGTCTGTCCTTCCGAGCCTCCAGCGTTGCAGCCACCGCCTGCTCAAAGCTCACCGTCCGCTCCTGTTGTTTGAGAGCATCTGCTCCGGCAGAAATGCTCTTCAGGGCTCGTTTTATTCTACCTCGTCCTGCTTTGAGGGCTGCACAGGCAAGTTGGGCTACATCCAGAACCGGTATTCCTGTATTCTTCAACAATGTTAAAGCGGCGAAATCGTTTTCAGTTAATTCTATTCTCATTTTTATTCAGCTTTCGGAATTCGTAAGTCAAGCATACAAACTGTTTTAATTCTAGAAAATTGTGATATCCGGTCTATCGTTTCATGTAACAATGTTTCTTGATCAAAAATTCTGTTATCATCACGGTAACATACAATAAGCAAATCCCATCTTACGAATTCCGAAGGCGTAGTATAGGAACAATCAATCTTTGTGCCCCCTTTTTTCATCCCTGATATGAAACTTCATCTCTCTGTTTTACTTCGTAAGTCTGTTTTATCTTGTCTGGCTGCTGTTGTTCTGTGTACCATGGGCAGCGGTGTGGCTTGGGCAGAGAATCTCACCTTTAATGGCGCAACTCTCACATGGGATACGCAGACGGAATCTTTTACTGATGAGAATAATTCTTCCTCTGCTTTTGCGTCGGGCGATAATGTGAGCTTTACCGGAAAAAGCAATGTGACACTGGGCGAGGATATTGCAGCTGGTACAGTAGCGGTTGAAAAAGACGCCGATGTTACCATCGACCTTGGGGCGTTCAAGCTTAATGCCGACCGTGTCGAGCTTTCTGGCTCATTGGATATGGGCGATTCTCTGAATATAGGGGCTGGCTCCACCCTGAGCATGGAGGATCCTGGGGCGGTGCTGAATTCTAATCTTGTCATTGGAGAAAATGGAGTGCTTTCTGTCACTGGTGCGGGCGGCGGTCTGAACGGGCATGCTCTTAACTTGCATGCTGGAGCATCTCTCATTCTCACAGGTGCGGTGATGAGCCGCGAGACGACAGATGTGGGACAGGATGGCGAACTTTCCCTCATCGTGAACCCTACGGGCGATGGCAAGACATATACGCTCCTGACCGGTGTCGGGACTTTGATCGATAAATCGGGAAATGCACTAACCGCAGGTAGCTATGAGATAAATGACTTGTTTGATGCCTCTCAACCCGGTTCCGGTTTCTGGGAAGGCGGTACACTGGTGTACTCCGAAGATGGTACTCTGACGCTGGTGCGTCATAATGAAACCGTGAAAGATGCCATCGAAATCACCTCCCGGCGGACAGGTGGGGCCTATTATCAGTACTACAAGGGGGCAACATTTTCCAATCTTAAAATCTCCTCCTCCTCCTCAGCCTTCGGCGGCGCGATAGAAGGGGACTATGACAGCAAGATAGCGCTGAGCCACAACGGCAGCGTGGAGTTCAGCGGGAACACTGTTTTCTCCTATTCCTCTGCCGGTGGGGGCGCGATTTATGGGGGCTCTTCCAGCACAATAACGCTGAGCCACAACGGCAGCGTGGTGTTTGAGGGGAACTCCGCTTCCTCTAAAAACTACTCTGCCGACGGCGGCGCGATTTTTGGGGGTACCGTCACGCTGAGCCACAACGGCAGCGTGGTGTTTGAGGGGAATTCCGCTTCCTCTAAAAACTCCTCTGCCGGCGGCGCGATTTTTGTGTTTGGTGACATAACGCTGAGCAACAACGGCAGCGTGAGCTTCATCGGGAACACGGCTTCCGCTAGCAGCTCTTCCTATCCCGACATTGATGGCGGTGGCGCGATTTATGGGGATTCCAGCACGATAACGCTGAGCCACAACGGCAGCGTTACCTTTAGCGGAAACAGGGCTTCTTCCTCCGTCTATATTGCCTACGGCGGCGCGATTGATGGGCACTATGACAGCACGATAACGCTGAGCAACAACGGCAGCGTGGTGTTTGAGGGGAACTCCGCTTCCTCTAAAAACTACTCTGCCTACGGCGGCGCGATTTATGGGGGTGCCGTCACGCTGAGCAACAACGGCAGCGTGGTGTTTGAGGGGAATTCCGCTTCCTCTAAAAACTCCTCTGCCGGCGGCGCGATTGATGGGGAGGACATCACGCTGAACAACAATGGCAGCGTGAGCTTCATCGGGAACACTGTTTCCTCCTCCTACTCAGCCTACGGCGGCGCGATTGATGGGAGTACCGTCACTCTGAGCCACAACGGCAGTGTGGTGTTTGAGGGGAACTCCGTTTCCTCTACCGGAGACTCGACCTTCGCTGCCCGTGGTGGCGCGATTTATGGGGGCTATTCCAGCACGACCAGCACGATAACGCTGACCCACAACGGCAGCGTGAGCTTCATCGGGAACACTGCTTCCACTGCCGGATCCATCTCCTCAGCCGACGGCGGCGCGATTTATGGGGATGACATCACGCTGAGCCACAACGGCAGCGTTACCTTCAGCGGAAACAGGGCTTCTTCCTCCGTCTACATTGCCCTCGGCGGCGCGATTCATGGGGATGACATCACGCTGAGCCGCAACGCCAGCGTGGTGTTTGAGGGGAACTCCGCTTCCTCTACCGGAGACTCGACCACCTCTGCCGAAGGTGGCGCGATTCAGGGGTCCTATGACATCACGCTGAGCCGCAACGGCAGTGTGAGCTTCATCGGGAACTCTGTTTCCTCTTCCTCCTCAGCCCTCGGCGGCGCGATTCAGGGGGGCTTTTCCAACACGACCAGCACGATAACGCTGAGTAATAACGCCAGCGTGGTGTTTGAGGGGAACTCCGCTTCCTCTACCTCCTATTCAGCCTACGGCGGCGCGATTCAGGGGGAGGACATCACGCTGAGCAACAATGGCAGTGTGAGCTTCATCGGGAACTCTGTTTCCTCCTCCTCCTCCTCAGCCTACGGCGGCGCGATTCAGGGGGGCTTTTCCAACACGACCAGCACGATAACGCTGAGCAACAACGGCAGCGTGGTGTTTGAGGGGAACACGGCTACGTCCTCCAAATACTACTCCTGCGGCGGCGCGATTTATGGGGGATCCTCTAGCACCATCACGCTGAGCGAGAACGAAAGTATGAGCTTTATCGGGAACTCTGTTTCCTCCTCCTCCTCCTTAGCCTACGGCGGCGCGATTTATGGGGGCTCTTCCAGCACGATAGAGTTGAGTAACAACGGGAGTGTGGAGTTCATTGGGAACACGGCTTCCTCTACCTACTCCTACTCCAATGCCTGCGGCGGCGCGATTTATGGGGACTCTTCCAGCACGATAGAGTTGAGTAACAATGGCAGCGTGGTGTTTGAGGGGAATACGGCTTCCTCTACCTACTCCTACTCCAATGCCTGCGGCGGCGCGATTTATACCAAAGGCAGCCTGAGTATCCGGAATAATGACTCGGTGCTTTTTGAAAAGAACGTGGAGAAATCCGGCAGCAGCTACCGCTTGCGTAGTGTGTATATGTACGGTGGCAGTGGAGATATGCTTTCCCTTTTTGCTTCTGCGGGCAAGAGTATCGAGTTCCGGGATTCGTTGTACGTGGGCGCTGGAACTACGGTGAATCTGAATGAAAGATATGGCTACGCTGAACAGGCGGGCGATATTATCTTTACAGGTGCAACCACAGTGGATGACTTGCGGAATATGAAAGGTAGTGCTGGGAGCTCGCAGGAAATCCTTAATTCCCGCACCACGGAAGTATATGCCTTAACGAATCTCTACGGCGGACGCTTGCGTGTGGAGGAAGGGGCTATCTACAAGGGGTATGGCATCACGGCGCACGAGGGCTCAGCCGCCACGGTGCGTGTGCAGAATGCTACGCTGAATCATATGGGGTATGATTTGACCTTTAATGCTGGCACTACGCTGGCGGCAGAGGGGGTGAGCAGTATCAGCGGCAATGTGGTGATGCTGGAGGGGAGTAATCTGGCGCTCACAGTAGGGGCTGCGAATAGCAGCTCTGCGGTGCTGACGCTGGATTCTGCCATGGATTTGCAAGGGGTGCACCTGGCGGTGACTGGTGCGGAGTATCTGCTGGCGGGTAAGTACCAGCTGATTCATGATTCTGCCTACCATGCCTCCGAATGGTCATCTGATGCATTGAGCATTACAGGATGTGCTGCAGAAAATCTGGCCTGGGAAAATGGAGTGCTGACACTGACCTGCTCCAATACCTGGAACCAGGCAGCTGCGGATGGTGCAACGATTGGCGATATCTTGGGAAATCTGGTGGTGAACGCTGGTGCAGAAGTGTCAATCAATGGTTCTTTGAGGGCAGATGCCCAGCAGCAGGGCAAGGGGCATCTTATCATTGATACCGGAGTGGTGCATCTGGAACAGGACGCCAGGATAGCGGGGGATGTGGTTTTTGTCGGGGCTCAGCAGGCTGAGCGCGTGATGATAGCAGAGAGCGAGACCTCTTTGAATCGCGTGGTGCTGGCTACCAGCCAGAGCGCAAACAGCAAGATTGAAGTAAGCTCCAACCGGGAATTAGTAATCGAGTCGGTAACCGGTACTGGTAATCTGATTAAGGTGGGCGACGGCACGTTGAAGCATACCGGAACAAGCACCGAGGTGCAGGGTAAGCTGATGGTGAATGAAGGCAGACTGGTCAACACCGGGACGCTGGCATTCCCAAAGATTGTGCTTAACGGCGGTCAGCTGGATAATCAGGGCACGATTACCTCGGTTGAAATCAACGGTGGCATTCTTTCCGGCAGCGGTATGTTCGGCGGTCTGACGATGAAAGCCGGTCGGCTGGTGGTGGGAAATTCACCCGGATTCCAGCAGTACACGGATGATTTGCATGCCGAGGGCGGTGAGCTGGTGTTCTCCGTAGGCGGTGTGGCAGAGGCGGCGACCTCCTCTTGCAAGGGCTGGGAGTCTACCGTATACTCGAATATTGACATGGGCGGCAACGAACTGTACCTGGGGACGGATACCACGCTGACGGTAGCGCTGGGCGGTTCGCTGCTGGAGAATCTTACGGGGGATTTCAACATGGTATTGTTCAGCAATGTGGGCAATATCGATTTCTTCACCGACGGCGTACTTGCGACGCTGCTGGAGAACACGCGTTTCAGCGTTACTGATGAAGAAGCTGGGGTGCGCGAGGGCTGGGAAGCCGGGGCTGACTTATCTTCTCTGGTGCAAAACGTGGCGTATAGCGTTTCCGGAACATCCTTTGTTCTCTCCGGGCAGTTCGCGGCTGTGCCGGAACCCGCCACAACCACGCTTTCGCTGCTGGCATTGGCCGGGGGCTGCGCTCGCCGCAGACGGAAGTGATTCCGGTGGGTAACGGGTTTAATCAACAGTCGGCTGCTGCGTTGCGGCGGCCGGCTGTTCTGTAGCAGAAACATGGCGGAAAGAAGTCTTGCGCCGGGAGGGGGCAGGGGTATAATGTGGGGCAAGAGATATGAGCATTATTCCTTTTGCTAATCAGAATGTGTATGAGCTGGTGGCTTACCAGCCCGGCAAGCCGATTGAGGAGACCGCGCGTGAACTGGGGCTGCGCCCGGAGGATATTGTGAAACTGGCTTCCAATGAGAATTCCATGGGGCCTTCGCCCAGGGCGGTGGCGGCTATGCAGCAGGCGGCTGCCGGGGTGCATATTTACCCGGATGGCGCATCCTTTGCGCTGCGAAGCCGTGTGGCGGCGGAGCATGGGGTGGATTTTGCCAACACGGTGGTGGCCAACGGCAGCAGCGAGCTGATAGAGCTGCTGGGGCATGCGCTGCTTCGCCCTGGTACGCAGGTGATTGCTGCGGATTACGCCTTTACTCTGTACCCGATTGTGGCGAAACTGCTGGGGGCGGATTATGTTTCCATTCCGAACCGCGATAAGTGGACTCATGACCTGGATGCTATGCTGGCGGCCATTACGCCGCAGACCCGCCTGGTATTCATCACGAACCCGACCAATCCGGTGGGTACCATGGTGAGCCAGGAGGAGCTGGAGGCTTTTATTTCCCGCGTGCCGGAACATGTGGTGGTGGCTATTGATGAGGCGTACATCGAATTTGCCGGGATGCCTACGGATAGTGTGAAGTTTGTGAAGGAGGGCCGGAATGTGGTGGTGCTGCGCACGTTCTCCAAGGCTTATGGTCTGGCTGGGGCTCGCTGCGGTTATGCCATTACCACGCCGGAGATTGCGGATTTGCTGAATAAGGCCCGCTCGCCGTTCAATGTCAATTCTTTTGCGCAGGTGGGGGCTCTGGCTGCGCTCGATGATAAGGAGCACATTGCCCGCTCGGTGGAGATGGTTTGCCGGGGGCGCCGGCAGTATGTGGAGTTTTTCGAACAGCTTGGGCTGGAGTATGTGCCCAGCCATACCAATTTCATCCTTGTGAATGTAGGGAACGGGGTGGAGGTTTTCAAACAGGCGCTTGCCCTGGGGGTCATCATGCGCCCCATGGCAGCCTATGGTCTGCATGAATATATCCGCATCACCATTGGAAATGACCGCGAAAATACCCGTTGCATCGAGGTTTTAAGTAAAATTCTACAAAAATAGTGTAATTTTATTAAAAATCCCCTTGACTAGGTAGGAATTTTTGGTAAAAT
>JAFZGH010000155.1 GCA_017555465.1 Akkermansia sp.
CCGGGCATGCTCATGCGATCCCGGCTGGAGGAGATGTTCACGATAGATGCTCCGGGGGCGAAGTGCTCTAGCAGGAGGCGGGTGAGCATGTAGGGCGCGCTCACCCCCACCTGCAGGGCGTAGTTGAACTCCTGCCAGCTGCAGTCCGGCAGCCCTTTGAAGAGCGGGGCTGCGTTGTTGATGAGGTAGTCCACGTGCCCGTGCTCTGAAATCACCTTGGCAGCAAAGGCGCGGAGGTCTTCTTCACTGCTCAGGTCTCCCACAAAGTATGGGTTTTCCTGCAGGTCGAAGATGCAGACCCGTGCCCCGGCATCGGCAAAGTGCCGGGCTATGCACTTGCCGATGCCTTGTGCCCCGCCGGTGACGATGGCGACTTTATCGCGGAAATCCAATGGCATTATTTGAAAATGATTTCGTTGACGAAGCCGTAGTTCTGCTTCGGGTGGGTTAGACGAACCGATTTTGCACCGGGGGTAAGTTTGTAGCGGCGCACGTGTTCCCCAGCCTTGGTAAGGGTGGCATTGGTGATGTTCAGGTTCACATTGCCCACGGCGATGAGTTCTGTTGCGCCTTCAGGCACAGCCATGGTGACATCCAGCGCTGCTTTGGAGCAGAAGTATGGGGTGGCAATATCGGCATCGTATATGCTGCGCGGGTCGGTATCCAGCGCGCCCTCAGGTATACCCAGATTGAAGATGGTGAGCTTGATTTCCTGCGCCTGCTCGCTGGTGTTCATGACGCTCATGGAGGTGATGCGGCCTTTCGGCAGTTCCTCTTTCCTCAGATAGAGACGGTTATTGACCACTGCGTTTTTGAGCTGGACAACGCTGCCATCTTCCATGGTGAGGCGGATGAGTCCCCATTCTCCCAGTTTGGCATTGTCCAGGTTAATCTGCACCCATTCGGGGGCAATGGGGGTGGGCAGCTCCAGGGAGATATAATCCTTAGGCTTGAGCTGGAATACCTCCATGACGCGGCTGATGCCCACATCGGTCTTGTTGCTGTATGCTGTGAAGTTGGGCGCCTCAACCGTGGTGTCGACATAGGGCGGCAGGGTGCGGTTCACGGCAAATTCGCAGATGGAGAGCCAGTTGGGACGCGGGGTGATGATGCGGAAACGTACGTAGCGAGCGCGAATGGGTGACTTGGAGAGGTTGACAATGGCCAGATTACCATGCTGGGGCGTGCCCACGGGCTGCCAGTCTGTTCCGTTGTCCGATACCTCGAATTGCACGCTGTCGGCGTAGTCCTTGGCGCGCTGGCCTCCCATAATCAGGCAGATGTTGTTGATGCTGATGGGGGACCCATGATCCAGGCAATACCACTGGCCGGCTTTCTGCATAGCGTTATTGGACCAGAAGGTATTCGGCTTGCTATCCATGATTCGGGGCGCCTCGCTCTGGTAATTGCCGCAGGAGGCTGTGAATTTGGGAACAGCGCGTTTCTGCCCGGAGAGCTCGGCATATACCTTGGCGTTCAGGTACGAGAACGCGGCGTTGAGAACCGGGGTCATGGCGTATGCTGCAACTTCCACATCGTCTACCTTGCGTACACCGCTGGCAGACCATTCATTGCGCAAGGTGGAGCGCATGTCGTACAATGCATTCACCGTATCGAAGAAATAGTGGAACATGTATTCATCCTTCGCGGCAAAGGCGGTCATGACGGAAGAACCGGCCACACCCACCAGCTCGAACTGGTCAAGCCAGGGGCGGATTTCCTCGCAAAGCCCGGCAATGGGGGCGCTGGTGTGTTTCAGTTCGCGTGCGGCGGAGACGATGCGGTCGAACTCCAGCTGCAGACGCTGGCCTGCCTTCTTGTCCGGAGCATCTGCATCAATGCTGGCGATGAATGCATTTGCTGTTTCGCTGATATCAACCGATTCCTCGCGGAAGTAACCGTGGCCGTTGGGCAGAAGGTAGGAATTGTGCTCGCAGAATACCCGCATGGCCTCTTTGTGGCGCGGGTAGAGGCGCTTGATGCCTTCTTCCCACGAGGTTCTGGATTCAAAATCCTCGATATTCCAGGTGTAATTTGCCACACCAAAGAGGCCTACCTTGCTGGCCTCGGCGTGTTCCATGGGGTTTGCCACAAACCCGCTCATCTGGTTCTTCATGTCGGGGCAGGTATCCAGCCCGTAGGTGCGCCCCATGGAAAGGCGGCTGCGTTTGAAGTCGTTGCACGGCCAGTTCCACCAGATGAAGGTGGGGCGCTGCACATGTTTGTTCACCCACTGCTGGCCGGAATAGGTGATGTCATGCACCACGGTATCACCCGTCCACATCACCGGAATGCTCTTGTCCAGTCCGCTGCCCAGGGTGTTGAGGAATTTTTCATTGGTCCAGCTGCGGTTGTAGCCGGTGGGGCACATGATGAGGGTCTGGTTTACATCCGGGTGCTTGCGGATGAAGTTTTCCAGAATGTAGTTCGTGAGCTGCACCTGGCGTTCAGCCTTGCCGATTTCGCCGCTGGAGTCGTCCACCAGTACGCCGAAATCGCGCACGCCCAGGTCATACATCTGTTTCAGTTTGGTGCAGAGGGCATCCAGCTGGTTCTTGCCGCCGTTGTCGTTCCAGTTCACCGTGTTGGCCGGGTGAATGGCCCACACGAAACGCACGTGGTTCTGGCGGGCGTAGCTGATCAGGTCCTTCAGTTCTGCGGCTTTGAGGGCGGGGTAGGGTTCATAGCAGCCGCGTCCGTGGTGGTAGGGGTCATCCTTGGGGGCGTAGATGTAGGTGTTCATCTTGTTGCGCCCCATGAAGCGGAACATGGAGCAGCGCGCCTCGAAACTCCAGGGGGCGCCGTAGTAGCCTTCCACCACGCCGCGTGCCGGCAAATCCGGCCAGTCAACCAGAATGCCCATGGGGAGTTCCCCCAGCCGCGTCACTTCGCGCAGGCTCTTGTCTGCAAACACATCATTATGCGCCAGGGTGGCATCCGGCACGTTGTAAAGCATCTGGATGATGGACTGGCG
>JAFZGH010000156.1 GCA_017555465.1 Akkermansia sp.
CGTGGTGGAGGGCGAGCTGGAGCAGATGATGAAGGCCATGGGCGATGTGCCGCATGTGGGTGATACAGAACGCCTGCTGCCCCAGAGCCGCCGCATGAGCAATTCCATGGAGGAGCTGCTGCTGGGTTACCCGGAATCCGCCGAGGCCATGGTGCGCGCTTTCTCGCACCGTGCCTGCCTGGCCGATGTCATCTGCGTGGGCAGCGCCACTACCATGCGCCTCTGGAACCGCTTTGCCCAGTGCCAGGTCAATACCCCGTATCTGCGGGATCTGCACAGCACCGGGGCAGATGGTGTGCTGAGCACCTTCCTGGGCAATGCGGCAGATGCCGCCATGGCCTGCTGCCTGGTGGGCGACCTCACCCTGCTGCGCGATATCAACGCCGCAGCCATCGTCCCGCAACTCAGCCCCGGCCTGCGCATCATTGCCGTGCTGAACAACGAGGGCGCCGCCGCCTCCCTGCACGCCACCGCCGGCGACCCCGAAATGGAACGTCTGCTCGTGCAGCCGCAGCCCTTCCGCATGGAGGAAATCGCCCGTCTCTGGGGTGCAGAGTACTACGCCATTCACAGCGATGCCGACCTGGAGGTACTCGACTCCCTCACCTCCAATGGCCTGGTTCTGCTGGAACTCATCCCCGACGGCTCCATCACCCACTGACTTACAGCCGCTTGCGCAGCACACCTGTGTCTTTATTCAAACGGAAAAAGCGAGCGTAACCATTAAGACTATCAAAAATCAGACAGGGAGGTCAAGCGCCAATCGCGTAGGTGCCGCATTTTTAGCTTGACAAATGGTTAACAAAACTTTACCATGTCTGCGACATGAGAGTTGCCCTGACCATACTGACAGGCCTGATGATGGTGCTCACAGCGCAAGCCGAGCTGGTTGCTGCGCTGCGCCCCGCTATCAGGGAGGCCGCTGCCAAGCATGGTGTGGACCCCGTGATGATGGAGGCCATCATCCGGCACGAATCGGCCAATGCCACGTCAAGCGCCGCCCGCCGCAAGAACAACCTGGCGGGTATCATGGGCCGCAACGGCCAGCGCCGCTTCGAGTCCAAGGAAGCCTGCGTGGAACACCTTGCCGAAATGCTTGGCAAGTATCGCGCCAAGGGACGCGTCACCCTGGTGCAGATCAGCCGGGTGTACTGTGCCAGCCACCAGCAGTGGGTGCGTGGCGTCACGCACTACATGAAAAACATCCGCGAAGGCAAGTGGGGACAAATCTGAGGAATGCAGATTTCAGAAGTCTGAATGCAGAATAGATGATTCGCATGCTGCCTCCCGGCAGTATGAAGTAAGCAAAAAAAGCCTGAGATAGTCTCAGGCTTTTTTGCTTATCTGACCCTCTGCTGGCCAACTCGGTGAACCAATGCACTCGCATTCAAAATGCGATATACTACTGACAACTCTAAGATGTTAAGTATAGATAACTTGCCGATTCTGATGAGACCTGTGATGTTAAACCAGATAATCAGCAGGACAACGAAATGCACTTAAACTACATAAATTACAACGATTAGGCTTGCGTTCGCATTTTGAATGCGATATACTGCTCAAACACGCGCAGGTGGAGTCTGCATTCCAGCGTACGAGGAACAGGCTCTCTCCACAGCGTGTAAACTCAACATTAACAAACATATATAACATGAGAAGAACACTCATTACCCTGATGACCCTGGGAGGTATCGCAATGGGGGAAACAAAGACCGAAACCTTGACGGATTATGGATACGGTGATGCGTTTTACGCCACTACAACAATGTCCGCAGCTGTTTTCAAGGATTTTTTAACCGTAGACGGCAAGTGGGACTCTTTCCTCGGAGTAAAGGTGGCAGTCGACAACGACACCACAGCTTCTTATTCGGTTGGTTTCGGTTCCTGGTCTGGCCGGAATGAAATACACGCATTTAACACAATTGCTGGTGAAAGCACGAGTGGTAAGAGCACTGTATCATTCTCTTCTGTTACAAACTATGATGCGTGGCCGTCAAATCACGACTTCAAGTCATACTTCACCGCAACAGAGCTTGCGGGGATGTCTAATGTGGCAATTACATTAGGATTTGCGCCGACAAATGCCGAAACAACGTATCACGGTCTTGGCTTGGTTATCACCGTGACATTCAATGATGGCAGTGTACAGAACATTGTAGGCTTGGCTGGCGGCTTGAAATGGTCTAATGCAGGTGCATATCGCGATTACAAAGCAACAGAGCTTCAGTACGAAAGCGATTATGTGACCACTCCGACGGTCACTAAGGTTGCCGACTGGAGTTTTACAGATCTCGTTAATTCCAATTATAAGACTTTAGGCATTCCCGAACCGACCACGGCTACGCTGAGCCTGCTGGCTCTGGCCGGTCTCTGCGTCCGCCGTCGTCGCTAAGACGACTATGGCGTGACAAGCACGCCTTATCCTCTGAAAAAGCCCTTGGGGAGACGTCCCCGAGGGCTTTTTCTATTCCAAGGACATTTTGCGCAACCTAATCCTTACCACCAGAAAAATCAAAAGCCTGAGAGCATCTCAGGCATTTTTCTCACTCCATGCTGCCGATAGGCAGCATGCGAACTAATCATTCTGCATTCTGACTTCTGAAATCTGCCTTCCTCAATCCCTGTGGTAGGGACTGCCAGCCAGGAGGGTGTGGACGCGGTAAATCTGTTCCAGCAGCACCACGAGTGCCAGCTCGTGCTGCATGGTGTGTTTTCCCAGGCAGAGCACGTGGTCGCAGGCATCGCGCAGCGCCTGGGTGTGTCCATCTGCCGCGCCGATGAGGAACGCCACATGCTTGACTGCCTGGAGCTGCCAGCGGCGCACGCGTTTCTCCAGCTCGCGAGTAGTCCAGTTTTCGCCGCGTTCATCCATGGCGATGCGCAGGCAGCCTTCACTGGCCTCCAACAGGCGGGCAGAGACCGATTCAGAATCCCCTGCCTTCACATAACGCAGCTCCACGCGACCGAGCGGGCGTAGGCGTTCTTCAAAGAATTTCACGCCATCGCGGGCATAGGCAATGGAGGGTCTGGCAGCGGCAATAATGCGAAAATCCATGGTAGAAGTACGGTACACCAGGCAGGGCTGTACGTCAACCCTTTTACTTGACAGGAAGGGTGATTCTGTTACAATACCCGGCGATATGCTATTAGCGATTCCCATCGGGTATTTCGTGGCC
>JAFZGH010000157.1 GCA_017555465.1 Akkermansia sp.
AAGTGCGGCGGCCTGGTGCCCGCCATCATTCAGGACTCCGCCACCGGCAAGGTGCTCATGCTGGGCTACATGAATGCCGAATCCTTTGAAAAGACCCAGGAAACCGGCCGCGTGTGCTTTTACAGCCGCAGCCGCCAGTGCTTGTGGACAAAGGGCGAAACCAGCGGTAACTACCTCGATGTAGTCAGCATCAAGGTGGATTGCGACAACGATACGCTGCTCATTCAGGCCACGCCGCATGGCCCGGTGTGCCACACCGGCACTGATACCTGCTGGGGCGAGGTGAACGAGGCCAGCCCGCTGCTGTTCCTTACCGAGCTGCAGGATTTCATCAACAAGCGCCACGAGGAAATGCCCGAAGGCTCCTACACCACCAGCCTGTTCCGCGACGGCGTGAACCGCATGGCCCAGAAGGTGGGCGAGGAAGCGCTGGAAGCCTGCATCGAAGCCTGCAACGGCACGGATGAACGCCTCATTTACGAGGCCTCCGACATGTTCTACCACCTCATTGTGCTGCTGACCTCCAAGGGCCTGCGCATTGAGCAGGTCATCGAGGAACTCGCCTCCCGCCACAAGCCGGGATGGAAAAAACACTGATAGATTTTAAAAAGCTCCCGGCAAAACCGGGAGCTTTTTTTCGACCGTCGGTCGTATGTAGCGTTGTTAGTTTCGAATATAAGAAAAAACTTATATAATTCTTGCGTCTCAGGTGATGCTGTGATAGTATGACCGTGCAGGGATGAGTAAATGGAAGATAATAGAAGCGGCTCAGTATTGTCGCGACCTCAAAAAGATGCTGAAGAAATATCCTCGGGAAACCCGGCAGATGCTCGTTAATCTCGTGAGATATCATGAAGCTCTTGAGCGTTCGGATAATCCATTGCTTCTGGTACAGTATCCGTTTGTTCATCGTGAAGCGGCAGGGTGCCACGCCTTGACTCAGCAGCCATTATCTTCATCAGCACAGACCCGGTTGTATTTGTATTGTCATATAGATGAACATAACCTTCATTTGATTTGTCTAGGAGATAAACACAGCCAGTCGTCCGATAATCAATTCTGTGCAGAATACGTACGAAATCTGAAATCCTGAATATCAAGCCATGGAAAAGAAAGAATATCTTGAGGCAGATCCGCTGTTGGGAGCAGCACATGACTCATTGAAAGAAGGGCATGTGCCACATTTGCTTACGCCTGAAGAGTGGGCTGATATAGAGCAGGAGGCCAGGGCATATTCCATAGCAGACCGACTGGTAGAGATGCGCGTTCAGGCCGGAATAACACAAAAGCAAATGGCTGAGGCGTTAAATTGTCGACAGCCTCGAGTTTCTGAAATTGAATCTACTCCCAATGATAAGATGAGCATGAAATCTATTACCCGTTATGTGGAAATCACAGGACGTGGAATAGATGTCAAATTGCAGGATGGAAAAAGGTTTGTGTTGCGTCCCGCTCCGAAACGCTCCAAACGAGAGCATGCGGTTGCGTGCGCATAATGTCAGAGCTGGCGGAAGAATTTTTCGATAGGCTGCATGGGGACGGCAATGGGAACGTTGCCTAAATCCCGCACCTCGCCGGTTTCAAAATTGAAGTAGTGGAGCGCGCCGGATTGCTGGCGGAGGTAAAGTTCGGTGGGATAGTTCAGCCACCCCGCTTCACCGCCTTGGAAGCCGATGCAGCAATACCAGGGCTCGCCCGTTTCGCACAGCCCGTCCATGGGCGAGACTGTGACTCCGTAGCAGGTTGTACCATCGATATCGTATGTGTGCAGATACCAGCGGCGTGTGCCGCTGTCGCACAGGGGCTTGGTGCTGAAGAATGAGCTGATGAGCGGTCCGGCCAGCACCAGGCAGATGAGCCCGAAGCAACCCAGTCCGCAGCCGTTTTTTGCGCCTTTGCGGCGGGCTTTGATGAGCGACCGTCCGATATAGATGAGGACGCACAGGACGAGAAGCGGCAGGATGTATGGCTCGATGTAGATGTACATGCTGTTTTAGAACTCCGGCATTTCGCGCAGGGCGGGAACTGCACCGGGGGCAGGTGTGGGAGTGGAGCCGGGCTGGATGACGGGGGCAGGGGCTTCCTCGATGATGACGCTGGGTCGGGCGGCTTTTTCGGCTTTGCGTTCAGCGGCAGTGGCTTCTTCCAGGGCGGATTGCAGCTTCATATCGGGCGCACCTCCGTAGAGGATGCGGCTGTCTTTGCCGATGAGGACGCAGGTGGGCAGCATGCCAATGCGGTAGGTACGGGCGGCTGTGCCGTCGGCATCATCGCAGAGGGAGGATTCAATGCCCAGCGATTCAAGTGCCTGCTGTTGTTCCTCCGGGGTGGCGTGGGGCATGATGGGGTGGATTTCCAATCCGGGGTACTGGGCCATGAGTTTTTCCGCATCGCGCAGCATGGAGGTGCCTACCTGTTCGCCCGGCGACCAGAAGAGCAGCAGATTGAGCTTGCCTGGTGTGGGCAGTGTGTGGGCTATGCCCAGTGTGTCTTTCACCTTGAGCTGCGGGGCAACACACCCGGGGCTGAGGTGGCGCAGGAAGTAAGCCTGCTCCATGGCTACCTGGGTGAGGGGCTGGTTGCCGAATTGTGTGTCTTTCCCCGCAAGGAGGATGGATTGCTTGAGGTAGTAAAGCCGCTTGGCGCGGGCCATGGATTCGCTGCCTTCCACGCTGCTGACCATGGGGTTGTTGAGCATGAGGCTCATGCCCAGCGCGGCGCAGGCCCGGGCTTCCTTGTGCCGGTTGCGCTGGTAGATTTTCTGCAGCAGTTCGTATTCGCGCACGCTGGAGGTGGCGGAAATGCAGGGGCAGATGGCGCCCACGCCAGGGCTGGAGAAATGAATGCGCACCAGGGAATCCACGATGGCATTGCCGAAGTAGGTGAGTTGCGCCTGCTCCTCATCGGTGAAGGCTGCGGTGAAGGCCTGCGGGTGTTCCAGAATCCACACAATGCCCGGCAGGGCCCAGGATTTTTCAAATTCGAAGGTGGGGATGCTGCCTTTGCCTTTTTCGTTTTTGCGTGAACCGGTGCGACCGCTCAGCGCCTGCCAGAGCTGCGGCGCGATGTCGCGCCCATCGGGTGGGGTGATGTTGTCCCGGAGCTCGTCCGACGGGGCGTTTCTGACAGCTTCCTCATAAGCTGTGACCTGTTGCTGCCAGGTGTGGAGGGCCTGGTTCATGGCTTCTTCCGTGCCCGTGGCAATCGGTATCAGGGAAAGGAAAACGGCAAGCTTCTTCATGCTTTGCATTATAAAACAGGCGGGGGGCAGCATCAAGTGGAAAAATGGTCAGCTACGGGTAAGCATTATCACCTCGGAGGATTACCACAAATGCTGGTTGGTCAATGACTACTCCTGTTCCTGAGCTGTATCTTTTTTCCGGGATAGAAAAAGCCGCAGCCCGTGGTGAGCTGCGGCTGGTAAAAATGATATTGTATCAGAACTTGTGTTCGTCGCCGTAGCCGAAGTGCTCGGCAATGTAGTCCACGTCCTTATCGCCACGGCCGGAGCAGTTGGCGAGGATGGAGCCGCGGCGCATTTCCCTGGCCTTGCGGATGGCGAAGGCCACGGCGTGGGAGCTTTCGAGCGCGGGGATGATACCCTCGTAGCGGCAGAGCTTGAAGAAGGCGTCCACGGCTTCTTCATCGCTAACGGTTTCGTACTTCACGCGGCCGATGTCGTGCAGGAAGGCGTGCTCGGGACCAACGGAGGGGTAGTCCAGACCACTGGCCACGGAGTACACCGGGCCGGGTTCGCCGTTTTCGTCCTTGAGCATGATGGAATTGAAGCCGTGCATGATGCCCTCGGTGCCGTAGGTGATGGAGGCGGAGTGGTCGCCCAGGGTCGGGCCGTGGCCCAGGGGTTCTACGCCGTAGATATCCACCGGGTCGCCGAGGAAGGCGGGGAACATGCCCATGGCGTTGGAACCGCCGCCCACACAGGCGCAGACTACATCTGGCAGGTGGCCGGTCATTTCTTCGAACTGAGAGCGGGCTTCATGGCCGATGACCATCTGGAAATCGCGTACCATCATGGGGAAGGGATGAGGTCCGAGCACGGAGCCGATGCAGTAGATGGCGTTCTTGTAGTCGCGCAGGTAGGCTTCAAAGGCGCTGTCCACTGCTTCCTTGAGGGTCTGCAGTCCGTGGTTGACACACACCACATTGGCGCCCAGCATTTTCATGCGGGTTACGTTGGGTGCCTGTTTGGCGATATCGACCGCACCCATGTGGATTTCGCATTCCAGCCCGAAGTAGGCGGCTGCGGTGGCCAGGGCCACGCCATGCTGGCCGGCGCCGGTTTCGGCAATAATCTTCTTCTTGCCCATGAATTTGGCCAGCAGGCCTTCGCCCATGCAGTGGTTGAGCTTGTGGGCGCCGGTGTGGTTCAGGTCTTCGCGCTTCAGGTAAATCTGCGCTCCGCCCACCAGCCGGGAAAGACGCTCGCAGTGGTACACCGGGGTGGGGCGCCCCTGGAACTGCTTGCGGATGCGGCGCAGCTCGTTGATGAACTGGGCAGACTGGCAGATGTCGTTGTAGGCATCGGTAATTTCCCTGAAGGCGGGCTCCAGCTCCTTGGGAAGGTAGGCACCGCCGAAACGGCCGTAGTAGCCGTTGGCATCAGGATAATTGCGAAGATAGGTGCGGAAATCCATATTGGCGGCGATATTAGAGCATTTTTTGCCACCCTGCAAGGATTTTCCGTGGCTTGCAGGGCTTTTCTGTGCGTTTTGGGGGTGTTTCGCGGTTGCACGCGGTGGCAAGTTGTGCTATAGAGTGGGTATGTGCCGAATCTGGATGTTGATGCTGCTTTCCGTATGCCTGCCATTGCAGGCGGCCACATATTGGTCTGCCGGGGTGTCTGACGAGACCGGATGGTTCGATTTCAATAAAACTCACAAGAAAGGAGCAGAGGGGGATGATTTGCTCTGCTGGGCGGTGGCGGCGTCCAATTTGCTGGCATGGTGGCAGCAGCAGAATCCGCAGCAGGTTCCCATGGGAACGCCACAGGGAGTCGCTGTGTGGGAAACTTTTCAACTGGCTTTTGATAACGAGGGGAGCGACCCCGATCAGGGCATCCGCTGGTGGTTCAGCGGCGAATATGTGCAGCAGAATCCCGGCGGTGGCAGGCGTTGTGCGGCGTTGCTGTCTTCGTCACTTGGCGGATTTTATCGCCACTGTGCCATTCCTTTTGAGCAGATTGCATACCGCGGACGTGGGACAGAGGTAACGGCGCAGTCACTTACTGAAGCACTGCTGGGCGGTTTCCGTCGGGGCGATGCTTTCTGGCTGGGGGCTTCCTGCCGCAAGCCGGATGGCAGCCGGTTCATGCATTCTATTACTGTGTGGGGTATTGATACTGAACTCTCCCCAGAAGGGAAGGAATGTATTACGGCCATCTACATGTGCGATTCTGATGACCAGGCGCGATTGCTGCACCGCATTCCCATCCGGCAGGCAGAGGGGATGCTGGCATTTGACTGCGCTGAGCATCCCGTTTACGGTCGCCTCGGTCTTGTTACGCTTGATACCTACACCGGGTTGCGCGTCCGGGTAGCGGAGTGAAATCAGGGCAGGTTCCAGCTTTTGCGTCGGCGGGCGTATTCGCTGCGGGGCAGAAGCACATAGACCGGGTGGCGGTCGGCGCGCAGGCGGGCAATGAAGGCGCGCAGGTTTTTCTCGCTCATGCTGGTGCAGCCGGCGGTGGGGGCTTCGCCATCCCGTCGCCAGATGTGGAAGAAGATGGAGGAGCCTGCGCCCACTTTGGGTTTGCCCACGCTCTGCGCGGTGTTGTGGTGCACCAGCAGCTTGATGCTGTGCGGGTAATCTGTCTGGCGCATCTGCTCGTGCAGTTCCCAGGGGGTGGTGGCAGGGTGGTCGAGCCTCACGTGGCGGTTGTAGAGGTGGGGCAGCCGTGGGTCGCTCACCCACAGGTCATTCGGCCCCACCTGCACATAGGGAATCGCCGGGTCGTGTGCCACCGGGGTGGGGTTGGTGACCCACAGTCCGCCCAGTTCGTAGATGCCGGCGGGGGAGCGGCCATCGCCCTCGCGCTTGGTGGTGGCGCCACCAGGGTTGCTGTGTGCGCCGAGGCCCCAGACACTGCCGTTGCGGCCCAGACGTCCGGGAACGGGCCCCAGCACACGTTGCCATTTTCCTGCGGCGTTCTTTTCCACCAGAGTAAGGGTGACATGGGAGGCATTCCAGTCATCACTTACGCCGATAATAGCCTGGCTGCAGTTCCCGGGCATCTGGGAACAGGCTGTGAAGGTCAGCAGACAGAGCAGGGCGAGAAGGGGCAGAATGTGTCTCATGTGTGCGCCCATCATAACGCGCGCGCCTGAATTTGGCAAGTTTTGGGGATGTCAGCGTCTGGAAATGGTTCAAAAACGGCGAAAATAAAGGAAAAAAGCGAAAAAACTTCAGCTGACATCTTGAAAAATACCTTTTGCTGTGCTATTATTACACCATGCACGCGATGCGTCTCAAGAGGCGGACTGTAGACATCTGTCTCGCAGCATTGCGGATAATCTCCCATAAATCATCATGTTAAGTTCTGCACTCAATCCTGACCGCGCGACGCTTAATTTCCTGAATGCCTACTCTGAACAGGTGCGTAACGCGGGCGAAAAGCTCCAGAAAGATGGAGCTGTGACGCAAATTTTCGGTAACCACCTCTATATCCAGGGGCGAGTTGAAACGAGAGTTGGCGTTTTCCGCACAAGTCTGCGTCTGCAGGGAAACCGCTGGTTTGGTTCCTGCACGGCAGAGGACGAGCGCGTTGCCGGTGCCTGTCTCATTGCCACGATGGTGGAGCGTATGTATCGTGGGGCGAATATGCCAGAAAGCCCCAATGAGCTGAACGAAGTTCCCCTTACTGACCTGCTGGAAGAAAAACTGAATCGCGACCTGGATGACCGCGAGTCTGATTTCGTGACGAAACTGGAGAAGCGCTACCGCCGCTTTGCCATTGAGCAGGAAATTCATGACCATGACCTGGTGCGTCTCAATCCCCGCTGGGAGATTACGGGGTATGAGGCGCTGGAACTCTGGCCCACTCCGCCGCGCAATATCCTGGAATTCTGGAATTACATTGCATATGCTTTTACCAAGAAGCGTATCCAGTATCCGGAATTCATGAATGCCGTGACGGATCTGGAAAAGGTGCAGAAGCGCATCTCCGAATGGGAGCGCGAGAAGGAAGTGGGCACCTGGTACGAGCGCATCCAAAGTGTGAATGAGCGCCCGCCGCAGCCGCCACGCCACCCGCTCTACATGCGACTGGTCTCCACCATCAACGAGGCCCGGTTTGAGTACCGTTTCTCACCTAAGGATGATTGGTCAGCCATCCGCGAGCGCAGCCAGCTGGATGCCATCCTGGCCGAGTTCCTGAATGGTGCGCTCAAATGTGACCCGCAGACGGATATTTTGCTTAATGTGCTGCGCGATTACGCCGAGCGCCAGGATACCGTCATCCTTGACCTGGATGATGAGTCTGCCTGCCGTGTGATGAACATCCTCTTCCACCAGCCGGCACTGAAAGGCTATCTGGTGAATCTGGATGAGTGCTATTTCAAGGTGGTGCGTGAGCCGCTCAAGTGGATTTGCATCGATGATCCCATCGTGCCTGATTGCTACGGCCTGCAGCTGGTAACGGCTGCCGGTGTGCACGTGACTCACTCGGTGCGTCAGCTGCCGGGGCAGGTTGAGCTGTACCAGTCCGACGAAACCGTGTTCCCCGGCCCGCCCCGCTGGCTGGAAAGCACGGAAGTAGAGCCGCGCTATTCCATTCCCAAGACGGTGATTGACAGCCTGGATGGCGTGGAATTCCTGCGCAAGATTGGTGCCACCCTGCCGCCCAGCATGGAGGAACGCGTCATCGATATTGAGATGAAGCCCACTTTCAGCATGAAGATTGTGCGCGGCCTGACCAGCGCCGATACCGAGCACGTGCTGTTGGAAGTGACCGCACAGGACGACCCCGGTCGCCGTCGCGAACAGTTGGGCAAGGACGATTGGGAACTCATCGAGCAGCAGCCGGTGAAGGATCATACCCTCCTGCGTTTCATCCGTGATAATCTGTACCCGATTCCCGGCTTGCTCGAGGAGATGAACTTCACCTACGATACACAGGTGGAGGCCTTCAAGAGCCGCATTACCAAGCAATTCCCGGAGAAATTTGCCGAATGGGCCAAGGCCATTCCCGAAACCATCAATGTGGAGATGGACGAGAACCTGAAGTCCCTGCTGGCAGACCCGGTGGCTGCGGCCATTCGCTTCGAGGTGGTGAATCAGGAAATCGACTGGTTCGACCTGCGCGTGGTAATCGATGTGGAGGGTGTTACCCTCACCAAGGAGCAGATACGTTCGCTCGTATCGGCCCGCGGTGGTTATGTCCGCATGGATGATGGCCGCTGGATGCGCCTGGAAATCAAGCTCGATGACGCCCAGCGCGATGCTGTCACCAAGCTGGGGCTTGACCCGTTTGACCTTTCCGGCGAAACTCACCGCATGCACGCCCTGCAGCTGGCAGATCCGCGCGCGGCAGAGGTGTTTGACCCGAAGGCCTGGCAGCGCATCAAGGAGCGCACGGCTGAAATCAAGATTGATGTGAAGCCGGATGTGCCCAGCACTCTGCAGGCCACGCTGCGTCCGTACCAGATTGAAGGTTTCCACTTCCTGGCCTACCTGGCAGAAAACGGCTTCGGTGGTATTCTGGCGGACGACATGGGCTTGGGTAAGACCATTCAGTCCATCACCTACATGCTCTGGCTGCGCGAGGACTATGTGCGCCGCAACAAGCAGGGGCGCAAGAAGGTGACCATTCCTCCGGTGCTGATTGTATGCCCGAAATCTGTGTTGGATGTGTGGGCCAGCGAAACCGAAAAATTCGCGCCCGGTGTACGCGTGATGGTGATTCGCAACAAGGAGCAGGCCGATGTGGAGAACATCCTCACCAATTACGACATGGTGGTGATTAACTACGCCCAGCTCCGCGTCTGCGGCGAACAGATTAACGCCATCAAGTGGCTTACGGTGATTCTGGATGAAGGCCAGCAGATTAAGAACCCGGATTCCAAGGCCGCCAAGGCTGCCCGCGAAATCAACGCTTACAACCGCCTGGTGCTTTCCGGTACGCCTATCGAAAACCGCCTGCTGGATATGTGGTCGCTCATGGCCTTTGCCATGCCCGGTGTGCTGGGCAGCCGCGCTTACTTCAAGAAGCGTTTTGATAAGCGCAAGGACTCCCAGAGCCAGAACCGCCTGGCCGCGCGCCTCAAGCCCTTCCTCCTGCGCCGTACCAAGCAGCAGGTGGCCAAGGACCTGCCGCCGCGTACAGAAGAAGAAGTATACGCCAAGATGGAAGGCATCCAGCGCCAGCTGTACAAGGCCGAGCTGCGCCGCATCCAGAAGGCACTGCTGGGCGTGGATTCCGACGAATCGGTGAAGAAGAATTCCTTTGCCATTCTGCAGGGCCTCATGCGCCTGCGCCAGATCTGCTGTCACCCCGGCCTTGTGGATCCGAAGTACGCCAAGGAGGACAGTGCCAAGCTCACCGCCCTCTTCTACCTGCTCGACCAGCTGCGTGAGGAAGGCCACAAGGTGCTGGTGTTCTCGCAGTTCGTTTCCATGCTGGAAATTATCAAGGCTAAGCTTGAAGAAAATAATCATCCGTACAACTACCTTACCGGCCAGACCAAGGACCGTAAGGCGGAAATCGAAAAATTCCAGACCACCAAGGAACCCAGCGTGTTCCTGCTGTCCCTCAAGGCAGGTGGTGCCGGTCTTAACCTTACCTCCGCGTCCTACGTCATTCTGTACGACCCGTGGTGGAACCCGGCTGTGGAAAGCCAGGCTATTGACCGTACGCACCGAATCGGCCAGAAGAACAAGGTGATTGCCTACCGACTCCTCACCCGCGATTCCGTGGAAGAGAAGATTCGCGTGCTGCAGCACCAGAAGAATCAGCTGGTCACCAATGTGCTCGGCGATGAAGGCTTTGCCTCCAGCCTCGACCTCAACGACCTGCAGTTCATCCTGGCCCACGGCGGCGAGGATAACGACGATGATGTCGTGGTGGATGTCTGATACCCGCAGTAAAACAACCTTACTTAATCACAAAAAGCCCCGCTCACATGCAGCGGGGCTTTTTGCGTTCCGGGGAGCGGGACGGTCAGGCCTGCGCTCCTCTGACCCGTTTCACAAAGTCCGGCCAGGCCTGTTCGTAAATCCAGGAATCGTGGTCGGAGCGGTGCAGGCGGGTGAAGCCGTAGCGTTCGGAGAAGGCGCAGCCATCTGCCGTCACATTATCGGTGACCACGCCCACGCAGGG
This sequence comes from Akkermansia sp., assembly GCA_017555465.1. Taxonomy (GTDB): domain Bacteria; phylum Verrucomicrobiota; class Verrucomicrobiia; order Verrucomicrobiales; family Akkermansiaceae; genus Akkermansia. Next base: position 10,334 of record JAFZGH010000157.1, read on the forward strand.
CAGGGCGGCATAGGGCTGCACCGCGGCCTGCAGCAGCTGGCGGGTGAGGCCTATTCTGCGGAACTGGCGGTCCACCAGGATGCAGCTCAGAAACATGTGCAGCGGCGGCTGCGTGATGGGGGCCACATGCTCCAGCTCCATGAAATGGTCATTGAACAGCCCCGCCCGCAGTGCTTCGTAAATGGCCGGTTGCACGGGAAAAAGATTCACGAACCCGGCCAGTTTACCCTTCACTTCGGCTGCCACCGTGCTGTGCGGGTGCAGGTCATACCAGCTCCAGGATTCCTCTGCCGGGGTGATGAATTCGGCAGCGTAGAACTGCAGCTCCAGCGCTTCCATCTCGCGGAAGTGCTGCAGGGTAAGCTGGGGGATGATGGTGGCGGGCATAGCGTGAAATCAGGTGGGGGAGAGGGCGTGCGCGCATTTTCTGCCGCGCCGCTGCGGGGTGTTGATATGCAGCTGCAGGGTGCAGCCCCGGTCTGCCAGGGCGCGCATCAATGCCGGAGGCACATTGAGCGAGTAAAAGCCGTAGGCCCCGGTATATTTGCAGAGCCGGACCATGCCTCCTGTCCCCGCTGGAATGGCGGCCAGCAGTTCTTCCCGGGTGTAGAGAAGCGCGTGGCTCTTTGTCCACAAATGGGGCTGTAATCCCTGTGAGGCCAGGTGGCGGCGTATGCTGCCCGGTAGCCCGCTCTGCTGGTTCCTCTGAGTGTCGGATGCGAGGATGTAGTAGCATTCGCCACCATAGCGCATCCGGTCATTGCCTCCGGCCATGAAGGTGATGCTCAGCCACACGCATGCACGAGCCAGAGCCAGCAGCTGCTCCGGCCGTACGCTGAGGGTGAAATCCGCTATCTGAAAATCGGCCATGATGCCCACATCGATGGTGGCGGACGTGCAATCCCTCAGCAGTAATTTCCGGTTTTTCTCCAGAAACCGGCTCCATTCCGCAAAGGGTATGTCTCCATGCTCTCCGAGCAGGCTCTTGTATGAGGGGGAGATGAAGCCGCCGCGCTCCCGTTCCTCCATCCACTCCCCGCGAAGCAGCGGGGAATCCTCCCGCAGAGAGTCGCAGTAAAAATAGATGGATGATTCAAGAGTCATGCGGGATAACTGTTTCAGCCTATTTTATTCCGGAAATCTGGGCAGACAAGCTCTTATTTCGTCAGGAAGGGAGAAATTGCTTGACAAATTTCTGAAATTTCAGAAAATAGGCGCATGCAGCTGAGTGAGACGCAGATGAAATTTATCCGCCGGTGGGGCGACATGGGTACCCGCTGGGGTATTCCTCGTTCCACGGCGATGCTGCATGGGTTGCTGTATGTGGCGCAGGCGCCGCTGGCGGCGGAGGAGATGTGCGAGCTTTTGCAGCTGGCGCGCTCGAATGTGAGCACCAGCCTGAAGGAACTGGAAGGCTATAATCTGGTCTACCGCGAATCCCGCCCCGGCGATCGCCGCAGTTTCTACCGGGCAGAGGCCGATGTGTGGGAGATGGCCCGCCGCATTCTGGAAGAACGCCGTCGCCGCGAAACAGCGGGGGCTGTGCAGGCGGTGGAGGAATGCCTGGCAGCGGCGCAGCAGGAGGGTGATACCCATACCGCCGGGCGTATGCTTGCTATGCAGGAGTTGCTGCAATCTGCCGAAACGGTGGCTACCGCTGCCCAGCGTTACAATACGTCGGTGTTTCGTCGCGCTGCCATGATGGGCAGCAAGTTACTTGCTCTAATCTCCAAACTCTAAAAAATTTAAATTAAATTTCTCAAATTACAGAAATATGAAAACAATAGCCATAACCGGAGTATTAGGATACAGCGGGCGGTACATAGCGGCAGAGGCAAAGCGTCGTGGGTGGCGCGTGGTGGGGCTTACCAATTCGGCAGGGCGTCTGCCGAATGAGGCAGGGTATGAATTGCGCCCCATGCCCTGGAGCACTCAGGAGGATGTGCTTGCCGGGGTGGATGTGCTGGTGAACACCTACTGGGTGCGCTTCAGTTATTCCGGATCAGGGCATGCCGCCTTCAGTCACGACGAAGCGGTGCGGAACACGAAGCAATTGTTTGACGCAGCAAAGCGTGCAGGGGTGAAGCGCGTGGTGCACACCAGCATCACGCATCCGGATGCTGCGAGCGAATTACCCTATTTCCGGGGCAAGGCAGAGCTGGAAGCCGCGCTGGCTGCCAGCGGAATCCCCCACAGCATCCTGCGCCCCGCTATTCTGTTTGGCGATACCCCGGCGGAGAGTATCCTTATCAACAACATGGCATGGTGTTTGCGTCATTTACCGGCAGTTGCTACATTTGGGCGGGGGCAATACCGCATGCAGCCCATCCATGTGCAGGATTATGCCGAGCTGGCCATGGATGAGGCTGAATCGGCCGGGCAGCACCGAGTCGTCGATGCCGTGGGGGTGGAGGTCTATACCTTCCGGGACATGTGGAAACAGCTGGCGCGCAGCATGAACCTCTGGCGACCGGTGCTGCCGGTGCCGGCAGGTGTCGGGTATCTGGCTGCCCGTGTGCTGGGCGCTCTGGTGGGGGATGTGATGTTGACCCGCGATGAAATAGCCGGGCTGAGCCAGAACCGCCTGGCTGTTACCGGGGCTGGGGTCGGCAAGCGCCGCCTGAGCGACTGGGTGCAGCTGCATGCTTCCACGCTGGGCAGGCAATATGCCAGTGAACTGGCGCGGCGTAAATGAGTTTATTGTAACATTCAGGTTACAACGGTGCAGGTTGCTTGCCCCGTCGGGGCCTTTGTGCTATGCTTATGGCGCATGAAGAAGGTGTTGAAAATGCTGGGCTGGCTGCTGCTTGCTCCTCTGGCCTGGATTCTGGGCGAATTGATGATTTGTATAGCCCCGGAGGGCTTTGTTGTCGAGCGCACGCCGGTGGCGGGTCTGCCGGAGCGCCCGGTGACGGTGGCAGAAGTTGCAGAACTGAACCGGGCCCT
>JAFZGH010000158.1 GCA_017555465.1 Akkermansia sp.
GATGCTTAGCCGTCTGCCACCCACTCACTGCGTTCGGGGTTCTGGTCATTTTTTTTGTTTGACCAGGGGTTCCGCGACTCCGTCGCTCCACCCCTGTCTAACCTCTTACGCCCACTACCGTGGGCTATAAATTTCCGCTCGCTTTGCTCGCCGATAAATTACAATTTACGAAACTTTGGGACACATGTGCACGGAGATTTGGAAAAACCATTTTAGCTTGACCATCGGGCTCGTTCTGTTAGGATAGATAGAGTATGAAACTCTGTTCCATTCTTGCTCTGGCACTTTGTTCCTCTTTCCTGCTGACAGCACAAGATTTGCAGCAGCTGGCGGATTCACTGAACATTCAACAACCGACGGCGGCAGATAAGAAAATCAGGATACCCAGGATAAAGGGGATTGACGTTAAACTCCTTGGGGCAGATTATGAGCAGATTATCAATCGGAACGGCAACATCAACAAGCCTTTGACGGACACCTCAGTGCGGGTGAGTTTCGAAGTAGGAAAAGAGGGCAAATCGGCCATCAGCCGCGATTTCGAAATCGTTGTCCCCGGCAAATATGGCAGCCAGGCAAATGTGCAGGCACCCTATGTGTTCCCGGCACTGCTGAACTGGAAAGGCAGCACGGGGGAACTAGAGTGGCCGGAGCAGATTCTGGTGTATGGAAAATCAGCGTTCATACCGGAATTCATCCGCGAGCTCAAGGCTGTATTGCCCGTGAAGCGGGACGTGGCTCGCACAGATTCGCCGGAAAAAGCCACCATTATTTTCGGGATGGAAAAAGGCAGCGATGATGAATCTTACTCCCTGAAAATCGATAAAAAGCAGGTTCAGATTTCCGCAGCAGGGCGCACCGGCCTCTACTGGGGGTCTCGAACAGTGCTGCAACTGGCTTCACAGCCCCGCGGCACCCTGCCCTGCGGTCAGGCATGGGATGCCCCGCGCTACAAGGTACGCGGTTTCATGCTGGATGTCGGGCGTCTCCCTATCCCGATGGATTACCTCAAGGATGTGGTGCGCCTCATGGCCTGGTACAAGATGAATGACCTGCAGCTGCACCTGAATGATAATTATATCTTCCACGAGCACTATGTGGATGCAGGCGAAGACCCGTTCAGAAAATCATACTCTGCCTTCCGTATGGAAAGCGATATCAAGGGCGCTGACGGCACACCGCTGACCGCGCAGGATTTGTTCTACACCAAACGCCAGTTCCGCGAGCTGGTCAAATTTGCCAGTGAACGCGGCGTTCGCATCGTACCGGAGTTTGATGCCCCCGGTCACGCGCTTTCCCTCACCCGGGTGCGCCCGGATTTGATTTACCAGGGGCCGATGTGCCACGAAAAACGCCGCTGCGAGATGCTCGATGCAGCCAACCCTGAAACGATGAGCTTTGTGGGCAAGGTGTGGGACGAATACCTGCAAGGGAAGACCCCGGCCTTTGAAGATTGCCCGGTGGTGCATGTCGGCTCAGATGAGTTCTTCGGAGCTGCGGAAGATTACCGCAAGTTTGCCGATGGTCTGCTGGCGCACATCCAGAACCGCCAGCACACACCGCGCATCTGGGGCAGCCTGAAGGCCAAGCCCGGCAACACACCAGTGCGAGCCAAGGGAGTGCAGATGAACCTGTGGAGCCGGGACTGGGCCAGCGCCTGGGATTCAGTCAAAGCAGGGTACGAGGTCATCACCACCTACGACCGTGACCTCTACGTCGTTCCCTTTGCCGGCTATTACCGAGCAGACCGCAACCTGAAGCACCTGTACGAGAAGTGGATTCCGAACCAATTCGGCAACGAAACACTGCCCGCCGGGCATCCTAAGCTGCTGGGCGCTACCTTTGCCGTGTGGAACGATGAAATTGACCGTCTGCACAAGGGATACGGAGCTTGTGACCTCTGGCACACCATCAGCAGCATGGTCGGTGTGCTCTCGCAGAAAATGTGGGGGCAGCCCACCACCCCCTTGAGCTACGACGCCTACCAGACTGCCAGTGAGCATCTGGGGCGCATTCCTTACTGCGACCCTCTGCACAAATCAGACGCCCAACCGTTCCGCCTTGAACCCGGACTCACCCCCATGAGCCTGCGGAAAGGCTCCAGAGGGCCGGAATACCACCTGACCATGGAGGTGATGATGCCGAAAGCACCCGTTCCCGGAGAAGAGCAGGTGCTGCTGGGGTCCCGCCAGGGGCAGCTGCTTGCCGCCGGCAAGGATGGGCGCATCACGCTGCGCCGCAGCGACAGCATTGAATTTGCATTCAACGCAAAACTCCCCGTTGGCAAGCGCACAAAACTCGAACTCATCGGCCGCATGGGCAAAACGGAATTGCTGATTGACGGAGTCAATGCCGGCGAACCGGAAAACGTGCGATTCCCCCTGCGAAAGGATGGGCGCATGAGCACCTTCATCCTTCCCCTCGAATCCCTGGGCAGCTCCTTCAACGGCAAAGTATTCAATGTGGAAGTGAAATAAGACTACTTATGCTGTAGGTGTTTTTGCTTGCAATCCGCAGCCTCGCCTGCTAACATGCGCAGGTATGAGAAAGACATCCATCCTCATGACGATTGCTCTCTCCGTAGCTCCGATTATGGCAGAGACATTAAAAGATATCGCCGACAAGCTGCCCGTGGCTCCGCGCGCCACGACAAACAAGCTTGAAATTCCCCAGGTACCTGGCGCAGAAGTGCGTTTTCTGGGTGCTGA